>NZ_JSDQ01000060.1:0-22459 GCF_000813665.1 Neochlamydia sp. EPS4
CTCTGCTGACGCTATCCTATGCGTGTTGATGATTAGAGCGGTTTATTATTTACCCCTCCGTGCTGTGCGAGGGTTTGTGTCATCGCTGATTACTTTACTGGCTTTGGGATTGCCTGTTCCTTGTTATACCCGCATTTGTAGGCGTGCTAAAGAGCTTGGGCAAGAGCTTACAAAGCTAAGCCGTAAGCGTCCGACAGACATAGTCTTTGATTCCACTGGAGTGAAAGTTTATGGCGAAGGAGAGTGGAAAGTACGCCAGCATGGCAAAGCAAAGCGGAGGACTTGGAGAAAGATTCACTTAAGCGTTTGCCCAGACTCGCATGAGATTATTCTGAGTGAATTAACAACTAGCAATAAAGCCGATGATTTAGTGGCGAGCCAAATGATCCCCAAGCTGCCAAAGAGCGTAAAGACCACTTATGGAGATGGTGCTTATGATAGACAAGCTTTCTATCGATCGTCTTATGTTCGGAAGATAGATCCTGTAGTGCCTCCAAGAAGAGGAGGAAGGCTAAGCCAAGAGACGGACAAACCTTGGATGAAAAAAAGGAATGATAACTTAAAAGTCATTCAAGGCTTGGGAGGAGATAATGAGGCTAGGCAGCCTTGGAAAAAGCTTAGTGGCTATCATAGAAGATCGCTTGCCGAAACGGCGATGTACCGTTTTAAAAGAAGCTTTGGAGGAGATTTTCGCTCTAGGAAGCTAGACTATCAGCGAGCAGAATTATATGCTAAATCTTTGGCGATGAACCAGATGACAAAACTTGGAATGCCCAAGGACAATGGGTACTAACTTGATAAGCCTTTAAACAGATCAACTATTAGGTCATTTACGCAACAAGGCCACATTTAGCTGATATTTCATATTATTTTAACTCTTATTATTTAACTTTTTTTCTTGAAAGGAGTTTAACCTGTCTTTTCCTTAAGGGAAAAGCAGTTAAAAGATAAAAAAAACTTCTCCTAGCTAGGTGATATATGGGCAAGAAGGGTAAAGATATAAGCTAGAACTTGCACTAGTTTATTCCTCTTGGTAGATCACTTCATTGAGGAAAAGTACTAAGGGGGGAACAGTAAGCGATCATACGAGACAAATCTACTTAAATTTTGATAATGAATAATATAAATAAAAAAATTATCTTATAGATAATAGAGCTATTTCCAAGCATTTCTGGCTTTAGATGCGGGCAAAATCGCATTTGAAGCTTAGTAGACTTCCTGGATTCTTATGTGAAGATGACTTTTTTGTATGCACACAAGAAAGTTTTACTTTATAGTTTATTCTTTATTTAAACTTCTTCCTTACACTCGGCTTAAGAACAAGGAAAAAATTTTGTGAAGCTCCATTAATTTTGATTAAAAATATTTAAGCTTATGGATATCTTTTTGATAAGCTTTTGACTTATAATGCGGGATTAGCCAATATCCAAAGAGGCTTAGCTTAATCTATAAGCAAATTAAAATTTCAAGTCAGGCTAATCGCTTCCTAAATTGCTTTTAAACATGTTTTTTTACATAAATTAAGGTGAACAATATGTCAATTTCTTCTTCAAAATCAGCTTTTCCTCTAAGCAGAGGACTTTATTCTAAATTAGGAAGTATTCCTTCTTTCCCTACAGGAACTAAAGCTATCTCCTCTCCTCTCTTCTATTCCCGATCCATATCTACTGCCTTTCATAATCTTTATAAAAATCATTCCTCCACCTCCCTCCTTAGGAGGCATAAAATAAATTACGTAACCTTTTCAGCAGCCTCTGAGAATCAAGGTCTGCGATCTTATTGGACTAAAAGAAAATATTTTTGCAACCCAAAGTTCAAGGATAAGTTGCAGCTAAGTGCTGTGAGGGTTTTCAAAGGGCAAAGAAGATTACATACAGAAATAAAAGAAAATGGTGGGAAGGAAGAAAGAATTAAAAGTGTGCGAGAATATATTAGTCAAAAGCAGAAACATTTTAAAAATATGACCTCTTTTGAAAAACAACAGCTATTTATAAGGACTTCCTGCGGTATTTTAGTATTATATGTCTTGCGGCCTCTAATTACCGACTACGTAAAAAGAGCATTAAAAAAAGAAACTGTGCATGTTGGACTTTCGGACGAAATTTTATCTCAGCAGGGAACCTGGATTCAAACAAAAAATTTGGATAAATTAGAAGAGCTTTTTAAAGAACCAGAATCTACTAGACAAAAGGTAGCAATTGTAGGCATGGCTGGGTCAGGTAGAACAACTTTAGCTAAACGATATGCAATACATTACGAAAAGAAAATGAAAGAACAACCTGATAGAATAAGAACTGTCTTCTTTGCTGACATGAGAGACGAAGATACATTTTTGCGTGCGTACAGAAAACTTGCAGAGGATTTAGGAGTTCATGTCCCGCTTGCAGCTCAAGAAGAAGATATTATCAAAAAAGTTAATAATAAGCTTGCAAGAAGGCCTTATTGGCTTTTTGTAGTGGACAATGTTGATGCCAAAAGTTACGAAAAGTTGCAAAAGTTTTTTCCAAATAATAAAAAAGGAGAAATTTTACTTGTTGCAAAGGAAAAGTTAGAGGGGGCCGTATCTTTTGATATACAAGACAATACGCTTAGCATGGAGGAAGCTCTCCAGATTTTTAATCATAATCTTGGTAAAGATCATTGGGCTGTTGAGAAAGCGAATAACTCAAAACGCGAACTAGCGGATGAACTTTTCTACTTACCCTTGGCTATTAAGCAAGCAGCTATCTATTTAAAAGAGGCGCCACAAGATAATAGCTTTGATGCCTTAATAGAATCCTATATCAAAGGACTAAAAGAGAGGGCAGGAATAGACGAGAAATTTTCATTGCGTTCTATCAATCTTAATAATGCTATCATGGTCATAAAAGTCGTACATTCTTTAAGTGTAGAAAAATGCGAGCGAGAGCAAAGCGAGAGCAAAACCCTTCTTTCTATTATACCCTTTTTGAATCCTTACTTTATTGATCGATCGATTTTGCGGCTGTGGTTTTTTGATAAGCATGCGAATAACGCTAGTTTGTTTAACACCATACTGGATCTGTTGGAAAAATACTCTTTAATCGCTGTAGATGGAAAAAAGGGATGGGAAGTTCACCCATCTCTACAAGAGTTGCTAATTGAAAAAGCGGAAAAGCAAGGAATAAATCCTTCAGAAACGTTAAAAGAGATTCTTATTTTTCTAAAAAACAATTTTAAATTAGACATGCGTTTTGCCGATGGATTAAATAAAACAAAAGCCCTTGAAAATCAGCTGGAGACTCTTTTAAAATATGCAGAAAAATATGAGTTGCAAGAGGAGTTAAAGCCTTGTTTCGTTCACCTTTACAATGTTTTAGGTAATTATTATTTACAATCCAATAATTATTTCGAGGCGCGTCAAGCTTTTAAGAAAAGCTTAGAGCTTGTGAAAGTTCAAATAGATCACACAACAGCTGAGCAAATCTGTGATAATTTAAAAGCGCACAAAGAACTTCCAGCTTTATGTGCTCAGGCTCTTCACTACTTAGGAAAAGTCTATTTTCATACACAAGGGCTAGATCAAGCAAAAAATTATTTTCAAAAAGCTATTGATATCCAGGAAGTAATAACAACCCGGCGGGATGTGTATGACAATCCCAATCCTTTTGACTTTATAGTTTTCCAACGCCAAGGCAAAGGTTGGGCTCTCTTAGAGGGCGATAAAGATGATTTGCTACAAGCGGAAAAGTTATATCTCCATCTTTTTATGCAGAATCCTTGCATGCCTGCAGGGCAACGTGATCTTTTCAATGAAAGATATTGTAATGTTCAATTAAGCAGAGTTTATTTGAAATTAGCACAGCATAAAGATTTTAATGAGGAAGAAAAGAAGGAATACTATAATAAAGCGCGTCAGAGACTAGAAATAGGGGGAATTGAAAATGGCAAGCCTTTTCAGGGAGCCATTCAGATGATGCAGGATTATCTTAGGTCGGGAGAAATTTGCCTGATGTTAGGAGAGTTATACTTAGATAAAGACTGTCCTTTTGGAGATCTTGAAAAAGCTCAAGACTATTTTGAAAAGGCTTCGCAACTATCAAAAACCGATCTTATGATTGGTGCAAAGTCCAAATACTACCTAGCCAGGCTTTATTTGGAAAAAGGCTTTTCCCATCAAGCTTTTAAGGCAATCAACGAGTCAATTCAATTATTTAACAAAGTAGGGGGAAAAGGGTTAACTAGGATTCATCCCAAAGGCTTCTACGAAGCAGAGAAAATAAAAGAAGCTTTTAGAAATGATGCTCCATTAATCTTGTAGATCCTAAAGCTCTCATACTTAAGCTATGAAGACATGAGTTTTTATAAGATAGTAGCTTTAGCTATTCCTATCCTTTACTTTATAGCAAGAGCATGAGAGCTAATTAGCCTTTAGGTTCAAATACTAGCTAAAATGTTTATCATATGTAGGAAGAGGTACAAAACGAAGGGCTCTTTACTAAAAGTGTGTCACAAGAAAAAGGGTGCTTGTAAATTTTAAGCTTTAAAAATTACACCCTTTTAGAGGGTGTAGTGAATAGATAGGATAAACAGAGCTTTACCATTATAGTACTTAGCAAAACCCTTTAGTCCCTATAGGTTCAATCTTTAAATTCTTAAGGTAAATGGTAGTTTATTTAAAAAATATTTTTGATGTGCTAAAGCTTTTTTTGACGTTACAATCTGTTTCAATCTTTACTGTGACTGTCATAAAATGGATAGAGCGTCTTATATTAAAAATTGTAAAGCCCCTTAAATAGATAAATAGCCTTTAGAATCCAAAAAATAAACTGGGGGATAAAGAATTAAGAGTTCTTAATAAACTAAATCTAGTATCTCAAAGGGCATCTTAAAGGCCCATAGGACGTGGTAAAGGCTTATCTTCCTCTTCCTCACTATCCTTTTCATTTTTATCTTTTTTACCTTCTCGATTTTTTTTTAAATCTTTTTTGGCTTTTTCTGCTCGCTCGGTAGCATTTATATCAAAAGGCTTGGGAGTAGAGGCAAAAGGATTATTACTAACGATGAGATTACCATCTTCATAAAGATATCTGAAATTATTATCGATAGGAGCGCCCATAATTTTTCCTCCTGATTAATTTTATTATATAATATTAAAATAATTAATATCAATATGAGTGTGAAAAAATTGATAGGTGTAAGATCATCTAGCAGGAAATAGGGCGGGCTTTGGTAAAACACTTGGGTGGTTTATGTCTTGCCACTGGATTGAAAACTTTCATTTATGCTGTTTTTTGCTTTGAATGCCTTTTGTTAATCCAGCTTTTTTAATTATAAGGCTTCCTTTGGCTATTGAAGTGCTTAAAGAAAAATGTAGTAAGCATCTTAAATAAAAACATATGCATGAAAGTGGGCCTAGAAATTTAATAGTAGAAGGATTGTAAACTTAAATGGATGATACCTTGAGGCTTTTTGCTCTTAAATATTATAATGATCTCTTGCATAGATAGGAAAAATGGGAAGGATAACACGAGATGTTTTTTTAAGGGGGACTTAAATAGATAAGCAAATAGTAGTAAGTACTTTCCCCATATTTTTTGATTAATACTAAATAAAATAAGAAAGCTGTATATAATCTCCCCCACAAAAAGCCTAAAAAACTATTTAATTCTGTCTCTGTGCTATTAACATTCTTACATGAAAGGGTTATATGGAAAGATATCATGCTTTAGATCCTTACGAGGAATCTATCATTTTAAAAAAAGGGACGGAAAAATCTGGAACGGGTAAATACTACCACTTTGCTGAGGGAGGTATTTATCTATGCCGTTATTGTGACGCTCCTTTATATATGTCTTCTGATAAATTTCCTTCTCAATGCGGATGGCCTAGTTTTGAGGATGAAATTAAGGGTGCTGTGAAGCGCAAGCTCGATGCAGATGGGGAGCGTATAGAAATTCTTTGTCGACGCTGTGGCGGGCATCTAGGGCATCTTTTTATTGGAGAAAGGCTGACCAGAAAGAATCAGCGCCATTGTGTAAATTCAACATCGCTAACATTTAACCCTGCATTTACTCAAGAGGGCCATGCCAGAGCTGTTTTTGCTGCCGGTTGTTTCTGGGGTGTTGAGCATCTATTTAAAAAAGTTGAAGGGGTAATTAGTACGACCGTAGGTTACATAGGAGGCTCAACAGTGCATCCAACCTATCAAGAGGTCTGTACGGGAATGAGTGGCCACGCAGAAAGCGTGGAAATCATATTTGACCCTGAAATGGTGACTTATGAAACGTTGGCTAAATTATTTTTCGAAATTCATGATCCCTCACAGCACAATCGCCAGGGACCCGATAGGGGTGAACAATATCGTTCGGCAATCTTTTATCTCTCGGAGGCTCAAAAGAAGATAGCCGAAAATTTGGTGATAAAATTGGAAAAGAAGGGGATTAAAGTAGCTACCCGTCTTTTGCCAGCAAGCTTTTTTTATCCTGCCGAAGAGTATCATCAAGATTACTATGATAAAGTGGGCAAAGAGCCTTATTGCCATGTGCGTGTCAAACGTTTTTAACTATGCCTTTTCTTGCAATTAGCAATCACTATGCTTCCCGCCTTAGCATAATAAGGAGGAAGCAAGGTGAATGTGAGTGTGCCTACCACAGATGAAGAATTTTCCACCACAAAGACCCTATGCCTATCCAGATAGTTAAAAAGATAAAACTCATTATAAATCCCATTTGCCACCAAGTTTTAAGATTTACATATTCAGATCCAAATAAAATAGGTGCTGATCCGGTTCCATAATGGGTAAGGCAGGCGAACAAGCTGCTCGAGAAGGCAAGTGAAAGAGCTATAAGATAAGGGGGAATGTGTAGATGAAGGCCGACAGTTAGAAAAGCCGCATACATAGAGCTAACGTGAGCGGTATTGCTAGCAAAAAGATAATGACTATAAAAATAGGAAAGCACCAACATGGGCCATGCCAAGTACCAGGAAGTATTTGCCATCATAGCACGTAGGTGGCTACTCATCCAACCAATTAATCCAAAGTTATTTAAATAGGTGGCTATCATCACTAGTGTAGAAAACCAAATCAGCGTATCCCAAGCCTCATGTTCTCTCTTAATATCTTCCCAAGTAAGTACGCCTGTTAAAAGTAAAATGCATACTCCTAAGAAGGCCACTGTCGTACTATCTATGCTAAGATAGGATTCTCCACAAATCCATAAAACAATTAATAAGAAAAATACCACTAAAGTGATCCATTCATATTTTGACATAGGCCCCATTTGTTGAAGATTTTTGATAGCTAAATCTTTAGCTTCAGGAGTTTCTTTAATTTCTGGGGGATATAATTTATGCACAAGATAGGGAACGCTGATTAAACTTAATACTCCAGGAAGGCTGGCGGCTAAGGCCCATTGGCCCCAGGTAATAGGGATTTGATGGTTAAGCAGTACTGCTACGATGAGGGGATTTGCTGCCATGGCTGTAATAAACATGGTGCTAGTGATTAAATTGCAATAGTAGGCCGTAAGGGTAAGATAGCTTCCTATGAGACGTTGAGAATGGCGCTCAGGCGAGCTTCCAAAGCTAACAGCTAACGCTCTGACGATAGGAAAAATAATGCCTCCAGCCCGTGCCGTATTACTAGGAATAGCAGGAGCTAAGATAAGTTCGGTAAAAGCTACCCCATATCCTAACCCTAAAGTTTTTTTTCCTAAAAAAGCCACCAATAGATAGGCTAAACGCATTCCCAGTTTTGTTTTAATAAAACTTTTGGAGATAAGGAAGGCAGCAACAACAAGCCAAATGATAGGATGGGAAAAACCGCTTAAAGCTTCCTTCAACGTAAGAGTCTGAGTGACAATAAGAGTAGTCAGAGCTAAAAAAGAAATGGCTCCCATAGGCAGTGCTTTTCCTATTAATCCCACAATCAGAGCAGAAAAAATGGCTAACAGCTGCCACGCCTTGGGCTCAACACCCACCGGCGAGGGAGCGAACCCTATGCATGCACCCACTGTGCAAGCAATAAAAAGGGGTAGGAAATTGGCACCTTTAAAAACTACTTTGTTAGAGTGCTGAGGATGCGACATGATGTGTCTCCAAAAATATTTGTAAGGAACCTATATTACTAGGAGAAGGAATTTCTTTTAAGATGAAAATCTTGCTTGCGTAGATGAAGCCGATACTGCCATAATGTTATTCTACCCCTTAACCCAAAAGGATTAAAAATTATGATTACAGATATAGAATCTTTAAATTTGTTGGATTTAGACCAATTTTCAGCTGATTTAGAAGAACTCAAGCAGGAGATAATCACTGAAGAAGCTGAAGGAGATGAGGATGATGTTATCCTAGAAGTCATTAAAGTGATTCAGGAAGAAATCGTTAAACGTAAGAGTAATCCAGAGAAAAAAGATCTTGCTAGCAATGTAAAATTTTTGGCTTATATCAATTTATTTAATTCTTTATTCGGAGAAGTAGACTTTGAGGAATTAGATGAGGATGAACTAGAAGATATTGAAGAGGATGAAGAAGAAAAATAATTGATGAATAGAAGAGCGGCATTATACCGCTCTTCAGAAATCAAAGCCTCTTTTTATTCTTAAAATTTTTTTATTAGGTCTTTAAGCCTAGGTTTAATTAAGTAGAAATATTCATAAAATTTACTTGTTAGTAGGAATAAATCTTACCTGCTTTTCATAGCTAGGCGTCTTTCTTGTAAATTCTCTAGAAATTTTACTACCAAACGTGCACTTTTAATCCCTACTTTTAATTATAGGTAGCAGGTTTATTTGCCTGAGATTACACTGATCTTTTTTATTGCCTTTGGCCTTGTTCCTTGAAAATAGGTTACAGTCACTCGTTTGCTGCCTAGAAAAATTATTAAATATAAGAAAAATTCTTACTAGCTATAGATAAATAAGCCTAACGCTTAAGCTTTAATATCTAAAAAATATAGACTTGGCAATTAAGTAAGCTAAAGGCATCAACCATCATGCATTTA
Source organism: Neochlamydia sp. EPS4 (assembly GCF_000813665.1). Lineage (NCBI taxonomy): Bacteria > Pseudomonadati > Chlamydiota > Chlamydiia > Parachlamydiales > Parachlamydiaceae > Neochlamydia > Neochlamydia sp. EPS4. Next base: position 8,963 of record NZ_JSDQ01000060.1, read on the forward strand.
CTCTCAAAAGACGCTTTTGGGTGTCCCTATCTTTTTCTTGCTCCCATGGAAGGAGTAGGAGACCGCTGCTTTCGTAAAGCAATGGCGACCATAGGGGGATTCGATGAGGGTGTTACCGAATTTATTCGGGTGCCGAGCAATGCTCATGCGCCCAGCTTAGCTAGAGTTTATGACCCTCATGAAATTTCTCCTATTCCTTTAGCAGCTCAATTGATGGGATCGGAACCTAACTTAATGGCAGAAATGGCTTTAGAGATAGCTCGCAGGGGAGCACCTCGCATAGATTTAAACTGTGGGTGCCCTTCTAATAAAGTGACAGGTAGAGGTGCAGGTTCAAGTCTATTAAAAGAACCCCGGCATCTTTATGAAGTTGCAAGGGCTTTAGTAAAAGCTGTAAGCATTCCTGTGACAGTTAAAATGCGTTCAGGATATGAAGACACTTCTCTTTTTAAAGAAAATTTACTTGCCGCACAAGAAAGTGGGGTATGTTTTATTACTTTACATCCTCGCACTAAAGTAGAGGGATATGGACCTCCTGCACGCTGGGATTTGATCGCTGAAGCTAAGTCTATTTTGAAAATCCCTGTGGTGGGCAATGGAGATATTTTATGTGTTGAAGATGCTGTGCGTATGTTGAGAACAACACAATGTGACGCCCTCATGGTGGGGCGGGGAAGCGTAATTAACCCCTTTATCTTTCATCAAATACGGGCTTATTTTTCAGGAAAGGCTTTTATACCCACATGGGATTCTTTAGATACTTATCTCAGAACTTACTTGTCGGAAATACCTTTAACAAGTCCCGTTCGCAATAAAATTAATAAGATGAAGCAATTACTAAGTTTTCTATACAAAGCCAACCAGCAGTTATTAAGTCATCGCCAACAAATGTTAACTTCGCAATTTAACCATTTAGATGCTTTTATGGAGGATGCTATGCATCATCTTAAAAAGCTTTATATATAAATTTTTTTAGTATTCTCTAGAAAAATTCACTGAAAATTCTTATTTTCTCGTTAGTCCTAAGCTCTAGCTAATTCAATGAAAGGCATAATGTTTCATAAATTCTAAAGATTTATAGAATACAAGGAGTAGATTTCTTTCTTTTAATGAATTGTTAGCACATTAAACCTCCCAGGGGCTGGAACTTTTTTGTATTCCTATTTGTAAGTATCGTGTTATACCAGGATGCACCTTCAAAATTAGCTAAAAAGGATGAATTTATGAGTTCAGAAATTTCTCTTGGGTACCCTTATATTTTTCCTACATTTGAACAGATAGAAGATAAAGCACTTAATCATACAGGAACACGTGCAGTATGTGAAGAAATTGCTTCAAGGATATTCAAAGAATTAGAACTACTAGATTTGTGCCAAGCCAAGCTAGTATGCAAAGAATGGAAACAGCTAATTGAAAACAACGTTTTAGCAGAAGACGTTTATAGCCGGGCTTTAAAACATATTATTCAAAAGAACCATCCTATTCACGAAGCTGCGGATAAAAAAAAGCTAGTGCAGGAAGATTGTTGTATAGAAAAACTAGGCGATATTTATTTAGGGAAAGGTACAGCTGAGACATTTCTTCAGGCTGCAGGTCTTTACAATTACGCTTTACAACTCTTTTCAGAAGATAGGGATAGGCAAGAAGTTCTTAAAGAAAAATTGTCAGCAGTACATCAATCACTTATCCACTTGTGCCAGAGTAAAACTTTGGATTCTTACTCGATGAGTAAACAATTCATAGCTAATCGTCAAGCATTAAAAGAATTTAGAGAGCAAATAGAGAAAAAAATTCAAGTTCTTGGCTCGAATCCCTCATCTGAGGAAGTAAGAAATCTTTACAAGGAAATTGCCCAGGGAATGAAACATTTCTTTAAAACCCTTGTCGAGCAGAGTATTGATACTTTAGGACCTGCTCCTTGTGAATATGCCATGATAGGCTTTGGCTCCTTGGCTAGAGAAGAAATGACCCCTTATTCCGACCTTGAATTTGGCATTCTTATGCAAACAGATAATTCAGAAAATAGAGACTATTTTAAGCGTCTCACCACTCTGATTCACTTGAAAGTCATCAATTTAGGAGAAACCATTCTTCCTGCTTTAAACATTCCCTGCCTGAAAGCTATAGATTTTTTTGATGACATTACGCCACGAGGCTTTGCTTTCGATGGGGCTGGAGTAGAAGGTAAAGGCTGTAAAATCCCTTTGGGTAATGGTAAGACGTTTGAGCTTATCCAAACCCCTGGAAAAATGGCTCAATACATTGCTAAAGATGAAGAAGGGCAATGGTGGCATAATAAAGAACCTCATCTTCCGATGGAGCTTTTAACCTTTACTCATCTAATAGGTAATCCGGTATTAACTCGGCAATATGGTGAAGAACTTCAAGAGAAGCTGGATATTACTTATCGAGAAGGATTTAACCTTCGCCAGCATTTAGCTAAGAAGCACCTTGTCAAAGCTGATATGGAAGCTTTTGATCCACGAATGGATGATTTAGGGAGGCAAGGAATGCTTTTTAAAGTCAAAAATGATTTTTACCGCTTTCCTCATTTGGCTTTGGACCGGTTAGCCCTTCTCAAAGAAGTAGAGGCTTCTAATACTTTTACTAGAATTGAGCAGCTAAATAGATTAGGAATTATAGCGGCAGGCGCCGCTGATAAATTAAATGATTGGATGAGTATAGCGCTATTTATGCGCCTTAAGACTTATTCTCATCATCAGGCGCAAAAGGAGATGATGAATCCGCTGATCAAACCCTTTGGCTTTGATGATCCAAACCTTACTAAAAAGCAGTTTGCTTTAGATCCAGAAGCGATGGAAAAGATAAAAAAAATTTATCGTATCTTTATTCCCTTTTATCAAGTTATGCAAGAATTTTTAGCAGGCCATGAAGACAAGCTTAAATCTTCACACTTAGATGACAACTCGTTACAAATTCAAGGTAATATAGCCCTAAGGCTTTTTCAATACCCAGAGGCTGAAAACTTTTTTATATTAGCAAGAAAATTAAATCCAAAAGATCCTTATGCTCTAGTTATGCTTGGAACCATCTATAGTGCTCAAGGCAATCTAAACAAAGCCGCTAAGTGTGTTAAAGAAGCTTTGGCCATTAGCCTTAAGCTTTTTGATGAAAATCATCCTGCTATGGCAGCAATTTACAACAACTTGGGAACGATCTACCACATGCGAGGGAAATTAGAAAAGGCAATTGAGTATATTAATAAGGCACTTACCATTGAAATTAGATTACTTGGTAAAGACCATCCTCGGGTGACGGTGGGTTACAATAACCTTGGAATGATCTACAAAGAGCAAGGTAATTTAAAAAAAGCAGATGAGCTTGTCAATAAGGCACTTACCATTGAACTTGGTAGACCTGGTGAAAATCTTCACAAAGTAGCACGTTGTTACAACAATCTTGGCCTGATTTACCAAGAACAAGGTAATTTAAAAAAAGCAGCTGAACTTGTCAATCAGGCACTTAACATTGATCTTAAGCTGTTTAGTGAACATCATTCACGAGTTGCAAAAGATTATAACAATCTTGGCCTGATTTACCAGGAGCAAGGAAATTTAGAGAAGGCAGCTGATTGCGTCAATCAGGCATTGGCCATTGGCCGTAAGCTTTTTGGAGAAAATCATCCTCAGGTGGCAAGTTGTTACAATAACCTCGGAACGATCTACCAAGAGCAAGGGAAATTAGCAAAGGCGATTGAGTGCATCGATCAAGCGCTTACCATTAACCTTGAGCTGTTCGGTAAAAATCACCCTGATGTAGCAAGTGGGTACAACAACCTTGGGACAATCTACATAGAACAAGGTAATTTAGGAAAAGCAGCTGAATCTGTCAATCAATCCCTCCTCATTTTACTTGCGCTGTTTGGTGAAATTCATTCTAAAGTAGCAAGCTGTTATAACATACGTGGCATGATCTACCAACATCAAGGATGTCTAACAAAGGCAGCCAAGTATGTTAATAAAGCTCTTATCATTGGCCTATATTTATTTGGTGAGAATCATCCAGAGGTAGCAAGCTATTACAGCAACTTAGGACAAATCAATCAAGATCAAGGTAATTTAGAAATAGCAGCGGAGCTTGCCAGTAAAGCTCTTAACATTAAACTTATGCTTTTTGGGAAAAATCATTCTCAGGTAGCAATAGGTTACAACAATTTGGGGACAATCTACCAAGAACTAGGGCATTTAGCAAGGGCAACTGAGTATGCGGAGAAAGCGCTTGATATTAATTATAGGTTGTTTGACGAAAATCATTCTCGTGTGGCCACAAATTATATCAACCTTGGGATGATTTACAAAGAGCAAGGAAATTTAGAAAAAGCGGCTGAATACACCAATAAAGCTCTTATCATTGACCTTAATTTATTTGGGGAAAATCATCCTCAGGTAGCAATGGATTACAATAATTTGGGGACAATCTATCATGCTCAAAATAACTTAGGAAAAGCATATGAATATATTAGTAAGGCTCTTGAAATCGCCTACCCTCTTTATGGAAAAAATCATAAAATGGTAATAGATTTCTATAAAAATTTACAGGCTCTTATGCTGTAACCTTATTTTACTAAAATATAGGGCTAACAGATGTTCGATGGCAAATTTTAGAATCTTTACGGAATATGAGACTATTTTAATTAATGCTACAGAAACGCTCCTTGAGCGCCCTAATAAAAATAAAAGTGCTATTATTCAGGGAAACAGAAAACACACACCCTACAGAACCAACTTGCAGCCGATAAGAAAAGTAATTTGTACCTTGTATTGTAATGGCAAAAAGCATGATTTTAGGTTATTCACAGAATACCAAGTTAAAACCCATCCAACAATAAAAGTGTTAACAAATTCAGTTATCAAGGATTAAGAAAGCTGTATGCTCAAACGTAGATGCCTAAGGAAAAAAGTAAGAAAAATTCTTTAACTAAAGACGATAAAAGAATAAATGGAAAAGCTGCCTACCGTTAACATTTAAATGCAGTACAAGAAAATGTAACTTTTGAGTCATCAAGAAAAGTTGCCTAACTGTCAAGAATAAAAAAGTAGATCAATGAGTTACAAGAAGCTAGGCGCTTAGTGATATATGCACATATCTCTATCAAGCAATGCTGGAGCTATTGGTTAAAATGGTCTAATTGGCCTCGTAAGCATCAAGCGAGTGCTTATTACTACCGTTATCAAGGGCAAAAAAAGCTATGTTACATTTACCACTGTAGTACTAATTTGCGGAATGTGAGATAAATGCGTGCCCATTGGCTAGGATAGTACCGCCTGGAAAGCTAAAAAAATTAGAAGTTTTTATCAACGGATCGGTTCATCTTTATCAGTTAGGGGACGAGTAATAAGCCGTATGCACCGCTGATTACGGCAATATAAATAAAACCAGCTGAGCATGACCACTACTCGATTGGCGAAGCTGATAAGGAAATGGATATGGATAAAGCACCATGCTAGCCAGGCAATAAAGCCCGAGATTTTTAATTTTCCTACTACAGCTACGGCTTTTGCTTTTCCAATGGTTGCCATCATTCCTTTGTCAAAGTATTTGAAAGGTTTTCTTTGTTTACCGCAAATATTCTTTCTTATTAGCCTAGCCACGTAATGGCTTTGTTGAATGGCCACAGGAGCTATACCCGGCAAAGGAAGACCTGCCGCATCTAAGAGAAGAGCAGCATCGCCAATTACAAATATCTCTGGATAACCAGGGATGGATAAATCATTGTTGACATGTATTCGTCCAGAATGATCTTGCATGGCTTCTAATGTATCTAATAAAGGAGAAGTTTGGTTACCAGCCGCCCAAATGACATTACGGCTGTCAATAAACTTATCTCCTATTCTTACTCCTTCGGAAGATATTTCTGTTACCCTGGTTTTTAAAATTATTTCCACTCCCAGCTTTCTTAAATCTTTAGCTGCTTTTTCGGCTAAATCTTTAGGGAAGCTAGAGAGTATTTGCTCAGAGCCTTCAATCAAATAAACACGTGCGTGCTCAGGGTTAATATGACGAAAATTATGGATTAAAGAGGTATGAGCAATTTCAGCAATGGCGCCTGCCATTTCTACCCCTGTAGGACCTGCACCCACAATTACGAATTGTAAAAATTTTAAAGTTTCCTCAGGTTTGGTGCATCGTTCGGCTCTTTCAAAGCTTAAAAGAATGCGTTCTCTAATTCTTATGGCGTCTTGCAACGTTTTTAAGCCAGGGGCAAATGCTTCCCATTCTGCATGTCCAAAATAGGTATGCTGAGAGCCTGGAGCAAGGATTAAATAATCATAATTGTAAGTTTCCCCATTCTCTGCTATTACTACCTTTTTTTCTTTATCTACGGCGGTAATGTTGGCTAAAAGAACTGTTACGTTCTCTTGTTTAGAGAAGATGGTACGAATAGGTGAAGCAATATTAGCTGGCGATAGTGCAGCGCTGGCCACTTGATATAAAAGTGGTTGGAAAAGGTGATGATTAGTTTTATCAAGTAGTAAGATGTCTACTGCTGCTTTTTTTAAAGCTTTAGCAGCATTAAGGCCACCAAATCCTCCTCCCACAATTACAACTTTTGGCTTGCTCATGTTTATAACCTTTTTAATCATTTTTTATTATTAGAGGGACGAATAAATCAACTAAATTCCTCTAATATTTTTATCCTACTGAGCCTCTTAAAGTAGACCCATAGAAACACTACTATTCAGGAAAAGTCGAAGGCGATTGAATGTGCTGCCAACCTTCACCATCGAGGGCTTTTAAGAAACTAAGAAGAGCTTTTTTTTCTTCTTCTTTAAGATGCAAGGGCTTCATCAAAGGATGCAGGTTAGGATTAGGCGTGCCTCCTTTATCATAATACTCAATCACTTCCTCTAGAGTCTTAAGGCTTCCATCGTGCATATAAGGATGATTGCTAACTATTTCTCGGAGGATAGGTACTTTGAAAGCTCCCCAATCTTTATCTCTTTTTGTTATTTCATAGCGTCCTAAGTCTGGCTTAGAAGAAGCCATCCCTATCCCAATGTTAGCAAAATCTCCACTGCTAAAATTAACTCCATGATGACAATCAATACATCCTTTTGATAAAAACACTTGATAACCATTCACTTGCTCAGCGTTCATGGCTGAGTTGTCACCTTTAATGTAACGATCATAAGGAGAATTCCCAGATAAGAGGGTGCGTTCAAATGTAGAGAGGGCTTTGGCAATATCATCTATTGTACATTCTTCATTGTTAAATACTTCTTTAAAGAGAAGGCGATAGCCTGCAATGTTTTTTACACGTTCTTGGCATTGCCAATGGGCCTCATGAGGGTTATCTGCTAGAGTCATTTCTTTAGGATTGGCAATAGGCCCTTTACTTTGTTCTTCAAGAGTTTTAGCTCTACCGTCCCAAAATAGTAAAGGTTGATAGGCTGAATTGATAATAGTCATCGAGTGGCGGCTACCGTACCGTCCTTTAATTCCTATTGATACAGGTCTGCGGTCTGAAAAACCTTCAGAGGGAGCATGACAGCTTGCACAAGAAACAGTTCCATCTGATGAGAGCCTAGTATCAAAATATAAAAGCCGTCCTAACTCTGCTTTTTTTGCATGATAAGGGTTATCTTTAGGCCAAGGAATTTCAGGTAATCCATAAGGAAGGATAAGTTTTTGAGGCTCGGCCAGGAAATTCATTTTTGATGCATCGCTGACATTCACTTCACTCCATGCTACACCCATCAAAAAAAAAGCTATCCATGCTATCTGCCCAAGCTTCATATCTTCTCCCTTCTATCTATAAGACTGCATTTTGCATTTTACAGCTCAATTGTGCAAGATTAAATATTTAAGCTATTTATTTATAAAAGCTTAGTAATTATAAAAGTAAATAAAATAAATTGAAAAAATGCCTGAATAGGCTTTAAATTTTATATTTTAACTCTAAATTCTTTGACTCTTTGAAGGTAATCTACTAATAATTTTTATTAGGCTATAGCTCTTCTTGCTAATGAACTTAAAGCATCGAGTGTCCATAAAGCTCGATAAAAATCTAACTCTTAAGCTATCTAGAAAAATGCGGTCTTTTAAGCTTTTGGCTAGCTTTTTGCGCATCATCGATTTAAAAAAACTAGATTTCAAAGTAAAGAGGAGGTGAGTAAGGAGATCAAAAGGGTGAGCATAAATTTTTTAACGCATTAGACTATATAATAGAGGCTTTTTTGGCCCTTTAAAAGCTCTTTATTGATCATGCAGATTTACTTAAAGAGCAGATAGAAAAGCTGAAATTGATGATCAAATTTAGGCAATACTAATCTACTTGCCTATCAGAATATGTGGGAGAAGTCCATGCATAAAAAACAATAGACTCTCCATTAATAAGCAGTGTTCATTGAAAGCCCAATCGCTGAAAAATTTTTCGCAGTGCAAATTCGGCTTTATTAGATCCTTTCCTAATCCTTTTTAGTGCCTATCTCCTTAAAATTTATGAGGGTGCAAACTGTTGAATATCTTTTTATCTTTTAACCTTTTCGATAACTTAAATTTTTCATGATCTCTTTTAAACTCTTTGCTAGGCAATAGTGATAGCTTTGTTTAGATATACATCTTGTATGGCATGGAAAATCTTTACGCCTTCTTCAAGAGGGCATTGAAAAGTTTTACGTCCACTGATTAGGCCCATCCCTCCAGCTCTTTTGTTAATCACAGCTGTACGAACTGCTTCTTCCAAGTTTTTTTGCCCTAAAGAAGCTCCTCCTGAATTGATAAGCCCCACACGGCCACTATAGCCATTTAATACTTGATAACGGCAAAGATCGATAGGGTGATCAGTACAAAGGTCTGTGTACATAGCTTCAGCATATTTGCCGTAACTGCCTTTCTTATCTTTATTTAAAGCTTTATAGCCCCCATTATTAAGAGGTAATTTTTGTTTTACAATGTCTGCTCCAATGGTTGCTCCCAGATGATTGGCCTGGCCTGTGAGGTCAGCACTCTCATGGTAATCTATGCCATCGACTTTAAAAGCTGGGTTACGTAAATAACACCAAAGAATGGTAGCCATGCCTAATTCATGCGCCTGTGAAAAAGCCTCACTAATTTCCTTAATCTGACGATTACTTTCTGTTGCACCAAAATAAATGGTGGCACCTACGGCCATTGCTCCCATATTCCACGCTTGCTTAACATTTCCGAAAAGAATTTGGTCATAACGGTTAGGATAGCTAAGAAGCTCATTATGATTAATTTTTGCTATAAAGGGAAGGCGATGGGCATATTTTCGTGCGACAAGTCCTAATGTTTCTAAGGTTGAAGCTACTGCATTACAGCCACTTTCTAAAGCTAATTTCATAATATTTTGTGGATCAAAATAGATAGGGTTAGGAGCAAAAGTAGCACCTGCTGAATGTTCGATACCCTGATCAACAGGAAGGATGGAAAGATATCCTGTTCCTCCCAAGCGCCCATGATTAAAGAGCGCTTGAAGGCTGGCAAGTACACGTACGGGACGATCGCTAACCCCATGAATTTTACTTAACCACTCTGGCCCGGGCAAATGAAGCGCCTCTTTGGAAACTTTTTTACATTGGTAGTGGAGTAAAGAATCAGATTCAGCTCCAAGAAATCTTTCAATATCAGCTATTTCAAGCACAGCAAACCTCGCAAGTATTAGTTATAAAATTCATCCTAAATAATCAGACAAAAATATGCCAGTAAACTTCCTTCAAATAATAAAAAAATGAGATCGGAAGCTTTTTACCAGGCTTTTTTAGTTAAGCTTCTTCCTGGTTAATAGAATTATTAAGGGATGGCATGATTATTGCATAGTTATTAAAAAATTTTATTTACAAGATGATTAAGTTAGCATTTAGGAGGAGAATATGAATATCTTCAACAAAGAAAGAGCCCCTACCCATGATAATTGGCAGACCAATCGTCTTTATAATCAACAAGAGGTTCAGAAAAGCTCCTCTTCTAACCCTCAAGCAATTCCCGGCCCTTCTCTTGCCCATCCTCAAGTGATAGTAAAAACTAGCCAGCTGCAAAAAAATACAGAAGTACCACCCAAAGCTACGGATCAAAGAAGCTCTATTAACACTGCAATATTCCGAACAGCCTTTTCAAAGCAAGCAACTAATCATGAAAGTCTTAGGGAAGTTCTTAATCGAACTAATCTTTCTATCCGTACTGAAGATAAAGACAAGCATCCAAAAATTTTAGCTGATTTAAAGACAGCGGTTGATGAGCATCGTCAAGAAATCAAAAAAGGAGGAATTCTAAGACAGATTCAACACCTTTTTAGTAAAACTTTTGGATTTTCTGTAACCGTAAAAGCTGAACAGGCGTATGAAAATTTTTTTAATAGCCTAAGTGCAAAAGATCAAGAATACACCCAAGATATTTATTTTAAAAAAATAGGAACAAATGATGATAACGGCTCGCAAGGGCTAAAAGTATCCGCAGGTAAGTCACGGGTGATCTATCATGAGAGTACAGTTCCTGCTAATGAATATAAGATTAAAGGCTCCCCAACTGAACAAATTTTTAGAAACATGGACAGAGGCGCAGCAGGGCAGGTGAATGGAAAAAATTATGGAATAGTTTGTGATGGCTCATCCTCAGGGGAATATGTAATGAAAGCAGCTCAAGCCTTCACAAAAAGCATGGAAACATTCATAAGAAAGGGCAGCCTTAATAAAAACCTTGAGCCAACTGTATTAGAAGAGCTAACAAAAGAAGTTTTTGTAAACGCCTCAAAATCTGTCAAGGTAGATGATAACACTTATGCAAAGGCAGCTACAGCTGTATTTGCAACTTTTGCGGATATTGCTGATCGTAGTGATGTTTATCTAGTCAATGGAGGGGCTATTGGGGACACAATAGCCGTTAGTGTTAATCGTGCTCAAGGCATCGCAAAGCAGCTTAATACTATCAACAAACAGAATCCTATGGACCATGCAGATTCGGGAGGGGCCCTTCAAGTAGGGGAAATGCAAAAAAGTGATTTGGAGAAAATTTCAACTTTTTCGGCAGAAGTAAATCGCGATGATATCGTTATCTTAGCTAGTGACGGCCTTGCGGATAATATTTATGCAGGAAATCTAGAAGGACTTTCTTCTGAAGAGGGGGCAGCAGAGGTAAAAAAACAACTAGAATTGATTCTCCCTCTCATTATCTTTAGTTCGAAATTTGATTTATCCTTAGAAGAGCTAAAAAGAGAGGGGCAGCCCTGGTTAGATAAAGATCCTCCTACTTTGCCAACAGCAGAGGATTTGAAAAGATTTACAAAAGATGAGGTGATAGACACTTCTGTCGATAACGAAAAAATTGCCCAGCGTCTAAATAATTATATTAAATTTATTACCGATCCTCAGCATCAAGTTGTTACACAAGCGAGAGATTTACAGCATCAGACAATAGAAATTCACCATAAGTTAAGCAGTCCTGCAGAGAAAGAAAACGCTAATGATTTGAAAGCCCAGCTAAAAGAAATAGAGGAAAAATTGGAAGTTGTAAAGCAGCAAATTAAGGATCCTAAAAACGTAGCAAAAACAGACGATAGTCTGCTGATCATACTATCTCCTACAGGGGAATAGGAATAAAATATCCTTAGAAGAGAAAGGTAGGTGGTAAAGTTTGCGGTTCTGAGGAGGTTTGTGTGGCGAAAATTTATTATAAGAATAAGAATCTATTATACATAATAAGAACTTTTAATTCGCAGCGAGGAAGGGCAGATGCTAGACGAAGTGCCGCTTATGCACCCAATTATTTGAGAGGATTACTAGGCAAGGTGTTTATCAAATATTCTCATCAAAACATCCTGCCCCGAAGAAAAGAATCATTATCCTAGCTAAAAAAACTATTAATTAGTATAATTTATTTTAATATCTTACCTAATACATTTAATTAATCAACCAATTAAAGTTTAGTTTTTAAACAAGCTTATTTATTTGATAGGTTGATAGGTCAATCAATTAGGGAAACATGTTCTAGTTTTTTTGAAAAAATCATACTCTTTATAAAAGAATACACACCGAGAATACCATGGTAATAAATTTTCTATCTAAAGCATGCCTATTTATTGATCATAAGGCTGATTACATACCTATCGCCAGTACGGTGGTTAATTTAGTCAACATCTTTCAAAAAGTAATTGTCTTACCTTTAAAGGAAAAAGAAAATCTTTCTAGAAACCCTTATTATACTCACCTCAACCAAAAAACTTTTAAGCGTTGCGCGATTTTGTTGATTCCGGTGTTGGGAAATATACTCGTTGGAATTTGGAATTTTGCTCCTAGTAAAGAGGATGATAAAGATGCTCTGTGCGCTGCCATTCGGTCTGTTCAGCATAATGGTATGGCCCTTAAATATGCTAGTCCAGAGCTTCGAAACGTTAAGCAAGTTGTTCTTGCGGCTGTTCAGCAAAACGGTAAGGCCCTTAAATATGCTAGTCCAAAGCTTCGAAACGTTAAGCAAGTTGTTCTTGCGGCTGTTCAGCAAGACGGTAAGGCCCTTAAATATGCTAGTCCAAAGCTTCGAAACGTTAAGCAAGTCGTTCTTGCCGCTGTTCAGAAATGTAGCTGGGCGCTTGAATATGCTGGCGAAGATCTTCGAAATGATAGAAAATTCTTCCTTGCGGTTGTTCAGCAACACGGTAATGCGCTTAGGCACGCTAGCGAAAAGCTGAGGAACGACAAGGAACTCGTCCTTGCGGCTGTTCAGGAATGGGGCTGGGCGCTTAGGCATGCTAGCGAAAAGCTGAGGAACGACAAGGAAATCGTCCTTGCGGCTGTCCAGCAAGACGGTTCAGCGCTTGAATATGCTAGCGAAGAGCTTCGAAATGATAGGGAAGTTGTTATTACGGCTGTTAAGCAATACGGTCTAGCGCTTAAGTACGCTAGCGAAAAACTGAGGAACGACCCGGAAGTCCTTCGTTGTCTAGCAGGATAGCCGGGCACTTAGGCATTCTAGCCAACAGCTTCAAAAGGATTTAAAACCTAGGGATTAGGTAAAAGCAAATAAATTTATGGTAATATTCTTTAAAAGCTTAGTTCTCTCTAAGATAAGATCTAGAAAGTCTGGATGAAAAAAAATTGATTGTGGTGGCTTCGGTTGTTTAGACAGTTTTTTGCAAAATTAAGTAAGAAACTTTACCTTTTTAAGGTTTGTTCGATACAACATTAATCATCTTCTTCCCCAATTTAATTCAAATTTTACGTAGCTTGGAGTTTCAATGACCATGTTGGTTTTGCTCCTATTATTTTATCTTACTTTTTTCATTTTCACCTAATAAATTATTATACCATATGCCTCCGCTGGGGTCTTGTATTCTAAAGACTGATGTGGACGGTTTTTATTATAAAACTCAAAATATCTGGTAAGTCCTTGATAAACCTCAAGTCCGTTTTGATAATCTTTCAGATATACATCTTCATACTTGACTGACCTCCATAAACGCTCTACAAATATATTATCTGTTGCTCTTCCTTTTCCATCCATGCTAAAAGCAATATTTTTTTC
>NZ_JSDQ01000061.1:0-97946 GCF_000813665.1 Neochlamydia sp. EPS4
TACCGAATATTCTGTAGCAAGCTCATTAATGGTTTTGAACCCTTTAAATGCTTCTAATGCAACTTTTGCTTTGAACTCCGACGAGTGTCTTTTTCTTTTTGTGGACATAACTTTTCCTCTTTAATATTAAGTTCTTATTTTAAACTGAGGGAAAGTTTTTTACTTAAATTTTGTCCAAAAAAGCGGAGCCACTATAGATTGATGCCATAGAATTTGACGTTATATGATGTAAAATCAATTCCTTCTTTTAAGAAAAAGGTAACAATGACAATAAAAAGGACTACTGGTAAAACTTTGCTGAGTTACAAGAAGGAATTAATTTAAAGAAAGCATAAAATCTAACTTAGCAGATATTAGACCCTCAAAGAGGTAAGCGATGCGTCTATCCTTTTATGGCATTTATTTTTTTGATTATACTTTTTGGAGAGGTAGTAGGAGGCAACATTACGGCTGCTATTGCTTATTTTATAGAAATAAGATCATGTGGGCTTGCTGATTTAAGAAGACAAAAGGTAGTTGCGCTCTTTGATGATACCTTTCGGGAATTTTTTTGCTAGGGTCACTCCCTAGCCTTTTAAGGAATTAATTAATCGCTTACCGTAAGGCTTACCCCAAGAGATGAAAAATAAGCTATGAGTTGGTGGTGGAAATTGGCTGAAGAGAATCAGCTTGGAAACGGGGTTAATTGCTTTTTTGGTTATACAGACATAATTTCTTTAGAAGGTAGAATATATTGGACATGGTAATCTTTATATATTCTAGCTACTCTTACGAAAAATTATTACAATCCCCTTCCCTTATTTTTCATCTCCCACGTTTAAAGCTTTTTTGCAAAATACTTTTAGCCATGTGACGATCTTTTTTCAGCTATTTCCTTATCCTCTAACTTGCGTTATTTTAGACAGTAATCCGCTGCGAGGTTTTTTTTAAAGCATAAGCCAGCTTATCAATCTTTCTGCCGAGATAAGATAAGTAGAGTAAGTTAAATTATATTTTCCTAAGCAGCATTACAGAAGCAAGTATACATAGATCCTTGTTTAAGAGCTTTTTGTTAAGCGAGCCTTAAGTTTACAAAGTTTCTTAAAAAGCTGGCTTGTCTTTCCAGGTAGCTCCTCGGCAATCAAATAAGCAATGGGCACAATAATCAGGGTGAGTAGCATAGAGGTTGAAAGGCCTCCGATAATAGCCATAGCCATAGGGGCTTGGGATTCAGAGCCAGGCCCATGGCCTAGGGCAATAGGTAGCATTCCAAAAATCATGGCTAATGTGGTCATTAGAATAGGACGTAGCCGGGTAGGACCTGCTAGCATTATAGCCTCTTTTCTATCCATTCCCTCTTGTGTTCTTAAGGTGTTGATGTAGTCAACAAGTAAAATGGCATTTTTTGTTACCAATCCTAGCAACATAATAATGCCTATAATTGTAAAAATGCTTAGTGTCATATCCGTTATGATCAGTATTCCTAAGGCTCCTATGATAGAGAAGGGAAGCGATAGCATAATAACTAAAGGTTGTACAAAACTCTCAAATTGAGAAGCGAGAACCATATAGATAATGACTACGGCCAGCAGTAAAGCAAAAATTAAATGCTGAAAAGATTCTTTCATCGATTCTGCAGCGCCTGAAAAACTTGTACGGTAACCTAGAGGCATTTTTATTTGGGATATAAAGCTATTTATTTCGTTAATAGCGTCGCCAAGAACTTTTTTTCCTTCTTGTAGATTACTGAAAACAGAAATAAATCTTGCCCGATTATAGCGATCAATTTGAACAGGTCCCTGCTTTTCTTTAATATTGACTAGGTTACTTAGTTTGATTAATTTTCCTTTATTATTTTTTACAGAAAGTTGAAGAATATCTTGGGGCTTGTTACGAAATTCTTCACTTAGTCGCAGGCTGATATTATAACGTTCTCCATTGCTACGGAATTTACTGACATCTAAGCCGCCCACGAGAGCTTTAATTTCCTGGGCGATAAAGATAGGTAAGACCCCTAAAGCAGTTGCTTCATCACGTTTAATAGAAATTTCGATTTCAGGTTTACCTTTTTCATAGGATGTGTCTACATCTACATAACCAGAAGTTTCTTCTAAATGATTTTTGATCTGATTAGCAATCTGGTCAATCTTTTCAAGGTTTGCACCCTTGATATCTAGTTGAATGGCAGCATTTCTTCGCCCACCGCCCCCTATAGCAGGAACTGGCTCTATACTTGTTATAATATGGGGTAAAGAAGATAATTTTTCACGAGCAAACTTCATCGCTTCTGCTTGACTTAAAGAGCGGCTTTCTTTATCGGTCATTTTGACATATACAGTGCCTTCATTTACTCTATTGAAACTATCGCTTCCTATAGTAGTGAAAGTATACTTAACCCAGGGTTGGGGAGAAATATCTTGAAGGATTTTTCGTATGGCCTCATCAGTCACAACTAATGAGGAACCTAAAGGGACTTTAACTTTGATAAAAAACTCGCTGCGATCTTCTAAAGGAATAAATTCAGAGCGAATGTATTTTCCTAAAAATAAAGTGCCTATAAGTAAGCTAATGGCTAGCAGGAGAGTGGTCTTGCTGTAGTTAAGAGCTTTTGATAAAAGTTTTGTGTAAACTCTGTCTAAGCTATCGAGTATTCTTTCCATGCTTAATGCTAGCTTGCCTGTGGACATGTGCAAGGTAAGGAAACGAGAAGCAAGCATGGGGGTGAGTGTGAAGGCAACGAAAAGACTAATTAAAACAGCAAAGGTTACTGTAATACCGAACTGGTAGAAAAAGCGGCCAATAATACCTTTCATAAAGGCGACAGGCAAAAACACAGCAACGATAGACATTGTAATAGCAAAAGCAGCTAATCCAATCTCTTGAGTACCTATCGCTGCAGCTTCTTTAGCAGATTTACCCCTTTTTAAATGGCGATAGATGTTTTCTACGACTACGATAGCATCATCTATTAAAATTCCAATAGATAAAGATAGGGCTAGCATGGTCATATTGTTTAGTGTGAAGCCTACTATACGTAAAAGAATAAAAGTTGAAATAACGCTTATAGGAATTGCTAAAGCGCTAATCATTGTAATCTTTAAGTCTCCTAAGAATAAGAAAACGATGATGACCGCTAATAGGCCCCCAAACATTAGGTGAAAATTAATGTCTTTCATAGAATGTTCAATGAAGAGGGACAGATCTTGCGCAATCTCTATATTAATGCCTTGGGGTCTTAGCTCTTGCTGAATCTCTCCAATAGTTTTTTTAAGAGCTTGAGCTACATTCACTGTATTTGTGCCAGACTGCCTTGTAATAAGAAGAGCAATAGCTTGTTGATGATTTAATCTAGCTAAAGTTCTTGGCTCTTCCCACCCATCTTCAATATGTCCTATATCAGTAAGTGTCACAGGATAACCATGGCGGTAAGCGACAACAATATCCTTCAAATTTTTTATCTCTTCCCACTCAGCTTTTGTCTTAACGGCCAATTCGTGCGTAGAAGAAGATATACGCCCGCCTGGCAGCTCAATATGTTGGGCTTTAAGAGCAGTGGAAATATCTTGCACGGTGACAGAAAATCCTTCCATTTTATAAGGGTCTAAGGAGATCCAAATGGTACGTTCTTGTTTACCAATTAGTTTAATTTGGCCTACTCCTGAGACTTGTTGAAGTTTATCTTTTATGCTCTTATCTGCAAGGTAAGATAATTGCTGAATAGGTAAATCTCCAGAAATAAGGAGAGCCATAATAGGAGCTGAGTCAATATCAAATTTTCCTATCACTATCTCTTGAAGATCGCTTGGTAGCTCTTTTCTAATTGTCCCTAACTTAGCTTGTATTTCTTGATAGGCAATATCAATGTTTTTTTCTAAATCGAATTCTACCACTACTTGAGATATCCCTTCCGCGCTAGTCGAGCGAAGATGCTTAATAGAGTTAAGGGTAGCAACGGCTTCTTCGATAACCTCGGTAACTGTTTTTTCTATGCTTTCGGGGTCAGCACCGGGAAGAGATGAAATAATGGTGATGATGGGAAAGTCGATTTTAGGGTAAAGATCTACGCCAAGCTCTTTATAGGCAAGTAACCCAAAAATTGCTAAGCCAAAGGTAATCATAGAAATAAAAGTCGGTCGCTTGATCGATAGGTCAGACAAAATCACGGTTTGTTTTCCTCAAATTAAGGGTTATTAGCTACTTGACCTGCTTTAATGATTACTCGGGCAAGAGATCCGGGACGAATTTTATAATCGCTGTTATCAAGGATGGCTCGACACCGCAATGAGTGTGTAGTTTCATCTAGAGTTGGATAAAAAAGGTCTATTTGAGCGTGATTGCAATCTAAATGGGTTCCATCAATTTCGAAGCTAAGAGGAGTACCCAATCTTAGGGTAGATGCATACACTTGTGGAATAGAAAATTCAAGATAAAGAGGATTCAAAGCTTGGATTTCAACCATGCTGGTGACAGGTTGCACGGTAATGTATTCCCCCACATCTACCAGTTTTTTTGTAATAATTCCCTCAAAAGGAGCCTTAATAGTAGTTTCTTCCCAATATAACTGAGCACGCTTTAAGTCTTCTTGAAATTGTTTTACATGAATAAGAGAATGATCGTATTTGCTTTTGGCTTCTTCATATTTTTTTAAAGGAATAGAAGGTAATTGTCCATCTGGCCTTTCCCATAGCTTTTGCATGCGGAGAAAATTTTTCTCGGCATCAGACAGCTCCACCCTAGCTCCTTCCAATGCCGCTGTTTTTAGCGCTAATTCTATCTCGTAATAATTTTTATCTAGTTGAACTAGAGGCTGGTTTTTTACTACTTTGTCTCCCACTTCGACTAAAACTTTTTCAACCCTTCCTGATACCTGGGCTCCCATTAAGCTTTTAGAAGAAGGCTGTATATGTCCTATTGCGCAAATTTCTTCTCCTCTTAATGAGCCTTGAATGATTAAGGTCATAAAAAGAAAATGAACAAATTTATTTCTCGTCATGTTTACTTCCTTGCTTATAAAAAATTGAGGCCGGCAGCATAAGCCAGATCGGCTTTAGCTTTATAATATTGGCAGAGCGTTTGATAATAATTATGGCGCGCGTGTAGCAGTTTTTCTTCGTCTATCATAAGATCTTCATTAGTGATAAGACCTTCTGCAAAGTGATTTTTTACCAGAGTCAGATTGTGTTCAGCAACCTGGATAGCTTTTAAAGCAAGAGGAATCTTCTGAATGGTATTTTCAACAGTAGAAAAAGCTGTACGTATATATAGCTCCATATCTTTTTCTGCGGCAATATATTGCTGTTCTAGTTCACACATCTCTTTTCTTAAGCGTCTAAGCTTTGCCCATGTGGAGCCCCCATCGTAGAGAGATAATTGGATGCCTATGCCCGCATCTAGACCATGCCGATAGGGTAGAGCATAGTTATCAGAGGTACTATAATTCGTATAGCCATAAATTGAAGGGTAGAGCTTTCCTTTCTCGGCTGTACGGGTAGAGCGAGCGGCTTTAATATCTGCTTGTAGGGCTTTTAAATGAGGGTGATTGCTTCGTGCTTCTTCTAATAGCTGGTTAAGATTTGCATGATAAGGTATTGGCTCAAGCAGATCTATAACTACAGTCTGCCGATCTAAAGGGTATCCAATTAAGCGATTTAGTTGGGTAGCTGCTATGGATACATTACTCTGAGCTTGCAATAAATCTTGCTGCCTGAGAGCTAATTCTAATTCTACTACTAAAATTTCATTTTCATGAATAAGACCTTGTTCTGCAAAATCTTTGCTGATTCGTAATTGCCCTTTTAAAGAGCGGATGGATTCTTTAATGATTAAGATAATTTTTTGTGCTTCTGCTAAAGTAAAATAAGCATGATTGGTAGCATGTAGAATCTTTTGGCGAGCTGTAGTCATTTTAATAAAAGATGACTCTTCTCTACTTTTTTGGGCGTTAATTGTGTGGGTTGAATGCCCAAAGTTGTAAAGAGGAATAACAAGAGAAACACGAGCATTTTTCGTACGCTCTTGATGCCGCACCCGCTTCAAATTTCCCTTTGTAAGAAAGTCTATTTGTGCGGTTATCTGGGGAAGGTGTAGGCCGTAAACTTCACGCGTACGGTCTTGCTCAATTAGAGCTCTAAGCTCGGCAACCGTTAGCGTCTCGCTATAGTTTAGAGCTAGATCATAACAGCTTTCAAGTGTTAGAGTCCCATATAAAAAAGAAGATGCTGCGAGTAAATAGCATACAAGTATCTTAAAGATAAGCATCATAATATTCCATGTAATTAGAAACGACCTTAAAATATTAGGAAATATTAGAAATAAACTTACATTATTCACAAGAAAAATAATTAAAAAAAGATGAACAGACGAACGTGGGTGAGATTTTTCATGATAATGAGTGAATGATTTTCTAATACATCCATAAAAGATTAAGGACTTTATCGAGTTTACTTTTTCCAATGAGAAGGCTTAAAGGGGTAGATGAGGGTATTAATTTTTAAAGGAAATGACCTATTAGATCGCTTGCTTATCTATAAAATAAATAAGCTATTCCTTTTCTTCTGTTCCAGGCTACTAGAAAATCTTTGAGACTATAACTTACAAGCGTGCTTTGATCAGTAGGAAAAGCTGGATCCATGCATAGTACTTGCTGCTTTTCTGCTTCATACCCTTTGACAACAATTAAATGACCTGAGCTATAGGGGGAGGCACTACCTGTTAAAGGGCCTTTTATACTCACTACTACGGGAAAGCCTCTCCTAAGACTCTCCATAATTTGATTAAAATTATTTAGCCTGGCTACATAGCTATGCCATGAGGGGCCGAGAAGATTAGATGCCTCAGCAGTATTCAACAACCAATTTCCATAAATATCAAACGCTGAATCTTTAACATGATCGGCGAAAGTTAGAGCGGATAGATGGATACCAGGTGATAAATAATTAATCACAGCCGTTGTTGAGGTAGGAGAACAAAGTCGCATGTGGCGTTCATCAGGTAATGTAACTTGAGACAATCCCTTAACATTTAAATTAATAGAATAATGGGGGGCTAAATCAAAGCTAACCTTGTGCTCTTGAATATTAGTGAAGCTGGCATGCAGCGTACGTATGTTTTTCATTAGAGAGCTTTCGCTACAGTCTACTCTAATTTTAAAGCCCGTAGCTTTTTTCCTACCTAATGGCCCAGCCACATCCTGATAGGTTTTACATGAAGAGTTTCTAGGATGACAGTTAAAAGTGTATTGATGGGAGGACCCCCAATAAGCATAGTTGAGCCAGAGAGACCATTTATTATCTGTTAATAAGCTAACCTTAATTAGATAATAGCCATGTTTAGGCCGTTGAGCGTCCCAGGACACGATGAGTTCATTAAAGGGAGTAAGACCTGTTTGTTCCCATTCAATGCTTTTACCATGCAATTCTTTTTGATCAATCTCCTTATGGAGAGTTTGACTAGCTTGCAAAGGCAAAAACAGCAAACTTCCAATAAATAATAAAAGCATGGTAATCATAGAAAAACTAATGTTTTAAAAAAAAATTAATAAAGAATAAGTTTATACGACCTTAAAAAATTATTTGCAAGGGGTTTGCAATCGTAGAGATTACTTTGTTTGAATAAAAAGGGGCATCGCAGCTTTAATGATAAGAAGTGTAGGCAAGAATTGCTTTTAAACCCTTAAGAGCTATAAAGCTTGGTTTGGTTAAATAGAAATTAAAGTAGATGAGGGGAAAAAGCTTTTTAAAAAAGAAAGGGTTACTCTAGGGAACCCTCGCTTTTGGCTTCTTTTAATAGCGCTGAGCACGCTTAAAATGAGGTTTAAAAGGCCTTTTTTGCTTAAAGGATGAAGAAGGCTTGCTAGGCTTTGATTTAGGCTCCATGCCAGCTATCACTGAAGGGGTAATGGTATAGCCAGTAAATTGTTCAATTTGACGAACAAGACGCATGTCCTTAGAGGCTGCAAATGAAAGTGCAATACCTTTGGCCCCTGCTCTTCCTGTCCTCCCTATGCGATGAACATAATCTTCTGCATTTGTAGGAAGATCAAAATTAATGACATGGCTAATTGTTTGTACATCGATACCACGTGCTGCTACATCGGTAGCCACCAACACTCTTATCTCGCCATCACGTAAACGCATGATTGTCTTTGAACGCTGCCTTTGATTCATGTCTCCATGCAAGGCTGCAGCAGGGTGTCCATTCTCATACAGAATATCAACAAGTTGGTCTGCAAAACGCTTAGTTGCCGTAAAAATGATAGCCTGGTTAACGGATGGATCATTTAATAAGTGATCCAAAAGGCGGCTTTTATGATGCATATCGTCTACGAAATGTAGTCTTTGCTCAATGTTTTCGTGTCGGGAATTTTCAGAAATCACGCTGATTTCTATAGGATTATTCATTAAACGATTGGAAAGATTTAATACATTTCCTTTAAGAGTAGCAGAGAAAAGAAGCGTTTGCCTTTGTTTAGGAATAGCTGCCGATATTTTTTCCACAGGTTCGATAAATCCCATATCAAGCATACGATCTGCTTCATCAAGCACAAGCATTTCTATACGATTAAAATTAATACGGCCACGGCTCATATGGTCAATAAGCCTTCCAGGCGTTGCCACTAAAATTTCAAAAGGACGTGAGAGCTCACGGTTTTGTAGAGGATAAGGAGCTCCTCCGTAAATGCATACTGTTTTTACTCTTGATAAATTTGCACTAAAGCGCCTAGCTTCCTCGGCTACTTGCATTGCAAGTTCGCGCGTAGGAACTAAAATTAATATACGCGGTCCTAGCCCAGGAACAGCAGAGGGGGTGGTTAAGCGGTTTAGAGCAGGTAAAAGGAAAGCTGCGGTTTTACCGGTGCCTGTTTGCGCGGATGCGCGCAAGTCGTAGCCCGCTAATACTTTCGGGATAGCTTCTAATTGGATAGGGGTGGGAGTTGTAAGCCCTTCATTTTCAAGAGTTTTTAAAATCCCAGCATGTAAATTTAATTCGCTAAATGTCATGTACTTCAACTTTTGGTTAGGTTTAAACAGATATCGTAGCAGAAGCCTTAAATAATTGATATCTATTTTAACAAAATTTTTAGAAAATTCTTATCTGTTTTCGTTAATAGTATTTTTTTATTTTGGAATATATTTAAGCTGAAATTCAATTATTTGCAGCCGATAGGAGATTAACGAGGAGGATAAAAGAGCCCAAGCCATCTAGGCATTGATAATCTAGTTAGCAATTGTTAAGCAGGCCTATGAAAAAAATGAATATAGTCTAGCGGAAGAAAAAGGATAAAAAAGAATGATTTTAAAATTAAAGGGCATTTTTAAATTTCGGAATTAATGGCCCGAAAACCTTGTTAGATAGGGTCATTAGCTGCATGGTTGCCTACTCACAAGGTTTCATCTGGCTCGAACGGCTGAAGGCTAAATTACCCTAATTCTTCACTGCTACTTTAATAGAAATTTATCTTTCTCTTTTAAATAGTCTCCTTGGCTAGAGCTTTATCTTCAAATGACTAGGGCTTACAAGCTTTTCTTAATTATTAATAAAAATTTGATAATCAAACATTTACTTAATCACGACAAGGGTATCAAGACTAATTGTCTACCGGCAGTAATGTTGCAACTTCTAATAAATTCTATTCTGCGACTATAGCCTGCTTAGCTGCTTATTAAGATTTCCAAAAGTGCTAGATCTCTTACTCCCAATGCCCCTAACGCT
Source organism: Neochlamydia sp. EPS4 (assembly GCF_000813665.1). Classification (NCBI taxonomy): domain Bacteria; kingdom Pseudomonadati; phylum Chlamydiota; class Chlamydiia; order Parachlamydiales; family Parachlamydiaceae; genus Neochlamydia; species Neochlamydia sp. EPS4. The sequence goes on from NZ_JSDQ01000061.1 coordinate 9,691, forward strand.
ATTTTAATTTTTAAAAGATAGATAAAGGGAGTGAAAATAAAAAACTGCTAAATCTCTCCTGGTCAAAGCCAATCATTCAATAGATTATGTTTGAATTAAAATTTAGCTCATCAGCAGCGCTTAATTAGCTGTTGTTACTAAATGGTCCAATCCTTTCCCTGAATTGCTGAAGCTATACAAGTTATCTATTTTCTAAAAAACGTTAACGTTACGTAATCTTCTGAGAATGATACGGCCGCGGAATCAATTGTGTTCTTCAAGCAGCATAAAGGCAACCACATAAATAACTTTTTTTAAATTGTTAAAAAAATATTTACACAAAACTTAAAAAAATGAAAGTGAGGTTTGATAAAACTTTAGCCGCAAAAAGCTGCAAAGTGCAGCCAAAGCGAAAAGATTATTATTCGTTCACAGAAAGGATAAATTCTGTAGACGTAAACATTCAAAAATGTTCGGAGGATTATAATATGAAGAAACTTTTGCTCACAGGCCTGGTAATGTGTGGTCTCTTTGTTGCTTCGCATAGCTATGCACAAGAGACGTCCGGAGCTGCTTCTGCTGGCGCAGCCTTTGCTCAGAGCCAAGCTTCTAGCTCTCAAAAAGGGCAAGAATGGAATCAGAACAATCAGAATACCACCGAAGAGCATTATTGGAGCCATGATGGCCGCCGTTGGCATCCAGGTTCCTGCTCTATTGAGGGAGAGGATCATCCTTGTGCAGATAGAGCAGCAGATGCCCCTACTGGCGAATGCTGGTGTAAATATGTTCATTACGAGCCTTGTTATTATTATACCAAACGTTGTGTAACAGAGAATAAATACCGTACAAAAAAATGTACTCGCCAAGTACCAAAATACACCGAAGTGCAGAAATGTAGAATGGTTCCTCAGTATTATACCGAGACTGTTTGTAAATATGAAACCGAATGCTATGATGTTCAAGAATGTATACCAAGCAAAAAATGGGTTTCCGATCGTCATGTTAAATATGTTCCCAAATATTATTATAAGCATATATGCGGAAAATCAGGCTGCCCCACTCCCTGTCCTCGTTAATTAAGCTTGCTGTTTGATTCTTTTCGTAGCTGTCATTAGATTAATCTGATGACAGCTTTTTAAATATTCTATATGTTAATCGACTAAGTATGATGCTAATGAAATTATAAATGGTAATGGATATGTCTAAAAAACCTAGAATTTTAGCTTTCGCGGGCAGTTTGCGCAAAGACTCTCTAAATAAGAAACTGATTAAAATTGCAGCAGCTGGCGCTCAGCAGGCTGAAGCCGAAGTCACCCTTATAGATTTAAAAGATTACCCCTTACCTCTCTATGACCAGGATATTGAAGATCTACAAGGTCTGCCAGAAAATGCTTTAAAACTTAAAAAGCTAATGGTTCAACATGATGGATTCCTGATTGCTTCCCCGGAATATAATAGCTCAATACCGGCGGTTTTGAAAAATGTCATCGATTGGACTTCCAGAAAAGCGGAAGAAAACGAGCCTTTCCTATCTTGTTTTTTTGAAAAGCCAGTTGCTCTTTTGAGTGCCTCGCCAGGGCAGCTTGGCGGTATGCGAGGACTTGTGCATGTACGTTCCATGTTTTGCAATATTTTTTGTTATATAATTCCTCAGCAGAAATCCATCTCACAAGCACATCTAGCATTTAGTGAAGAAGGAAATTTAAAAAATCTCAAAGATCAAGAAGATGTGCTAAATGTAGGTAGAAAATTAGCACAATTTATTATCAAATTTAATGCAAAATAAACCTTAAAGCAGCTCCTATTGCATGTAAAAAATAACTTAAAAAATGTAAATTAGGTAATACCTAATCTCTCATAAGAAGTTCTAAATCATGTAGTTGAAATTTCTAAGAGCCTATATAACAAAAAAGATAAGCGGCCACGGGGCAAGCCCAGCTTTAGATGCGATTCTGCGGGCATCTGCAAAGCCAAAAATGCTTGTAAATAGCTGGTTTTCCTATTTGCACGACTTTCTGATTTACATTATCTTCTGCAAATCAAAAGATTAAACAGTTTTATCCCTGTGACCGCTTACCAAAAAAGGTCTTGTTGAGCTAAATTTGAGAGCGTGATGATTTTATAATAACTTTTACTTGGCAGAAATCTATAGTCAAATTGAGAAAAATTAAAGCTTGTTTGATTATATGCGGCCTGGAAAATAAAAGCTGTTGCCATGCTAGGTAGTGCATAATAAAGTTGTATGCTTTCTGCAAATCAAGAAAAGCCTTTAAAAAAATGTTTTCAAGCCTCTTTAATCTAAGCTATAAATTCTAATAACCTTTTACTTAAAAATTCTAGGATAGAAAGTTCTCCTTTTACGCTTTTATTCATCATATAAAGTGATTCTTAAGCTAGAGGAGGGGCTGTATTGTGTTAAAATAATAATTTTTAACATGCTTATGATAAAAAAGGCTTCCTAACACCTTTTAAAGAAACTACCTCTGCATATCCCCAAAAGATATTAACCCTTTTCCAAGCTGACTCTCACCATAAAAACAAGCTTTTGATTAAGTATGTGGCTACATAAAGAGCGGTTCAAAAGCGTATAATTATAAATATTTAGGTAAACGTTTTGTTAAGTTTGTTTTGAAAAAGCAAGAGGGCTTACTTGCTTTTAGGTTTTGTAGGCAGAGAGCAGCTGTTTTTTCCTATCAAATGATAAAGTATGCACCAGCTTGCTAATGCTTCATAAAGGGTAAACAGAGCCATGACGCCTAAAAGCCAGCTTTTAAATTGAAAGGCTAATCCGCCCAATAAAAAGGCTAAAGTAAATCTTAAAATTCGATCAGCAGTGCCTATGTTCTTTTTCATAATTCCTTTTAAAACTTAGCCAATGGATTTAGGTTACGCGTTAGAGACCAATTTAGATCTAAAGGATCTCAATTCTCTCCCTATTTTATATCCTCAATTTTATTGATAGCTAGAGAAAGTTTCATAAGCAATAAACTTTTATCCCTGCCAGGAAAAAAAATTATGAGGAGAGAGAGTAGCCAAATAGAGATATTTTATCTCTTTGATTATTAATAAGATTTAAGCCATTTAAAAAAATATTAAATGATATTTACTTTATAAAAAATTAGGTTTTTTTTAAGAAAAGATTGTACTGCAGGAAAAAAAACTAATTTTCTCTATTGAAAAATTTAATAACATAGGGTATGTTCACCAGTTGTTGAGACATCCTTAAAACAACGTAACCAAGGAACTCGTTATGAAAAAATTTGTTCTATTAACAATATTGTTTGCCGCTTTTCTCGTGCCGCAGTGCGTGAAAGCAGTAGACATGGAAGGCTTTTATGTAGGTGCAACTGGAGCAGCAAACTTTCTCCAAAATGCTAAAAAACATAGAGGCAAATTTGATACAGGCTATTTCGGCACTGTAGATCTGGGATACCGCTGGTGCAATCGCTTCCATTTAGAAGCTGAAGTTGCTTACAGATATAACAAGGGCAAAAAACGCCATCATTATCACAATGGTGACCTAGTAACTAACCATCGTCATCGTGGACACCGCGATACATGGGCAGCAATGGTTAATGTCCTCTACGATTTCGACATGCAATGGACTATGGCTCCTTATGTTGGCGTTGGTATTGGTTATGCTCACATTAAAAATGAGCGTCATTATAACTATGCTGGTAATACACACCATAGATACCATAAAAACGATAATCAGTTTGCATGGCAAGCAGTCGCTGGCGTTGCATACCCAATCTACTACAATGTGGATTTAGCTGTTGAATATCGTTTCTTTGATACGACAACTCGTCGTCATGAAAGAAGCAATTACAACCATGACGTTGGTGTAAACTTAAAATATTACTTCTAAGTTTAAACCTCTTAGAGTATTGTGTCTTTAATGTGTCTTAGGTTTTAGCCTAAGACACATTTTTTTTACTTATTAATTAATCTTAATTTGTTATGAGCTAAAGTATGCTGGCAGATAATGTGCCCTCTTCAAATCCTAGGGATGCATAAGAGAGCTATTCATAATAAAATTTACATTTAAATGGCTAGCGGTAGCTTATCTACATCCTCTTTATTATAGGTAATCCTAGCTAACCTTTTTCTCTTTGCATTCGGCCAAGGAAAGAAACGTCCTCTTTTCATATCAGTTGCTCACTCCTAAGCTCTCTGACAGATTGCTTCGAATCGTCCTTCAGATCCTATTATTCTATTTCTTTAAGAAAGACAAATTATCTCTTACCCTGTTAATACCAACCGCTCGTGATCTTAAGTTTTTTGCTGTGCACTTTGTTAACTCTAATTATTATACCCCGCTTTTTTAGGCTAACATATCGATCTCTTTCAAGCGTTTCTTTTTGAGATCCATTTGCTTATCAGATCTTTATTGAAGGCCCTGCCTAATCGATAGGTTTCCATTCTTTACGTTTAAAGATTTAAAAAATATAATTGTGTTCTTTTAAATTTAAATAGCTATTAGTTACTTTATCGTTTTTTTAGCTAGGAGGGTTAATGAATAATATATTTCCAAACTACATCATAGACCGAGAGCCTATGAGATATGGCGGCTATCAAGAAGATTATCAGCTTAAAAGCAAAGAGATAATCCACGAAGGAATAAGAAAAATTAAAATTTCTCCCCAAGATAATAATTCCTTAACTACTCTTTTCTTCAATTTGTTAGAACAGTTTGGCACCCAACGGCGTAAAATAGCAGAGGCCCATGAGACTTTGGAAGCCGCTAAATTCGGGCTCCGAAGAGATACTGATGGATTAAATGATTGGTACCACACAATCTTAGATGGGGTCTATCAAGATTATAATGCTAAAATTTTGAAGGTATTAGCAAATCATTTGCAAGATATGGCTCTTGAAACTAAATCATCTCAAAGACACAAGAAGTTAACCGAGACATGTTTAAATCAAAATTTTTCTTTTGAAATTAAACTACTAGAAAGTGAAGATTACACTGCTTTGAAATGGAACCGGGCAACAAGCTTGGAAGAGCTTAAGCATTATTTTAACGAGTCCCAAATTAGTTTAATGAAAATAAATGAAGAAGATCTATCTTTAAACGAAATTCGAGAACGTAGACAAGCAATGAAAAAATTGAAAGAAAGTAATATCGAGTTATATATTCGTAACAAGATGGTTTCATTTTTTTCTATGATGAACAAACAATTTCCTTCTCCTAAACTTGTTTCCCAAGATGGACAACAGTATTATGAAGGCCATACCAAAAACTTCAAATCATTCTTTCTACTAGGTACAGCTCGTTTGCAAGTAAACAAAAAGTTATTTGCTAGTACCCAATATTTTACTTGGCTTTATCGTGATGCAGAAAATCGTCCTGTCGAACGTATGTTGAAATGCTCCACGGTGATTTTAATCCATCAGGATAATTTGCTTATCAATGAAACCCTTCAGGAGATCGCTTCTATTTTTGCCAAGGCTGTATTAGTGCCTCAAGAAAATCTTAATGAATTAAAAAGCACGATGGCTTTACTAAGATATTATTTGGCCCATGCTATGCCTTTTGAGAGGGGAAGCGCTGCTATTGGTGAGTGGATCGAAGGAGCTGTGTATGGCTCGCATGGTTTGAAAGTAACCTATCAAAAGGAAAAACAGGTGGATTTAGAAGCATTGGCGTCGCCCTTGTTCTCGCAATTTTTAAACGAATATAGCGATATGATTTGTTTGACAGATGCTCATGAAGATTTAAGAGAATAAATGCTTTTAAGAAAAAAAAGTAAAGAAGGCTTAAGCATAAGGTGTTTTTAAACCTCGCTGGGCTTAGGGGATATTCTCAAAGCCTCCGAGCTATTTTAAAGATAAGTAATATTACTAAAATTTTTATACCTCCCTAGATGCAGGATGGTGGGTAGTTGGTATAAATTTTTCTAGGGAAGAAAACCCAGTTTTTACCTTGGAATGGTATATATTAAGACTTTTAAGCAAGGATTGGATAAGAACGGAAGTTTAATTAGTTGAAAGCTTTTTTATTTTATCATGGCTGGGGAGTAAGACGCAAAAGGCTTTGGTATAGGATAGCTTTTAACAAAGCTGGATTCATTTCTTTAAAAAAGAGATGCTTTTTACAAGTTAAATAAAAATTTTTTTCTAGGAATTTCTCTCATCACTTTACCAAGAGATAAAAATTTCATCTTTGAATTTTACGAGAATTTAGATAACCCATCGCTATAAATATTTTTAAAACTTCACTAAATAGAAAAGGATATAATCCCAGGTAAATTGCATTTTTTCCTCCTACAAAAATTGCTAAAATACTAGCCCCTAGGGCTAAAACAAGTAAACATGCAAGAGTAAGAATTACTAAATTATCTTGCATAGATTTTTGTGAAGAGGCTTTGCCTGCTAGATAAGCTTGCAAAGGCATGGCCAAAAGGTAGCCCGCTTTAGGGCCTATCAAAATAAGAGGTTGAGCAATTAAGGGACTAAAAACTGGTAATCCGCATGTGCCTTCTAGTAAGTAAAGAAGAGTGGCAGCAGCAGCTTGCCTAGAGCCTAAAGTTATGCCTAGAAAAAGAACGGCTAAAGTTTGACAGGTAAATGGAACGGGGGAAAAGGGGAGGGTAAGACTAACCTTAGCACCTAGCGCTATTAAAAAAGAGCCTGCTAAACTTATCAAAACCCTGCAGGGCCAGGAGTCTGTAAGTGTAAAACTAGAGGGTATGGCTAGCTGCATCAGTAATTTCTCCTTCACAAAGATAAGAATGCAGTTTATTTATACTTTTTCTCTTTTGCAAGAAAAAAATGTAGGAAATAGGTAGGATAGAGGGAATAAATTTTTTAACTTAATATTTTTTATATATTGATGATGCCCTTAGGCTAGAAGGGGTAAATCAGAATGCTTCTTAATGGTTGATTAATTTTTATGCAAATTAGCATGCGAGGGATGAAATTTACTATTACTAATTTTTTTAGATAGCCTGTTGACTTTTTATTGATGAACTTTTCCTCATGCCTATTGGGAAAAAAAGAAGCTTATCTCTTAATCTGAGCATGTATGGGCTTTTCCTTTATAAAATTAGTGCGGTTTAATCAATAACGAAGAATTAAGCTAGGAGAAGGCTGGTCTATTAGTAGAGCGTGGAAGGAGCTAGAATTCTTCTTGTAAATTTTAATCCATTAAATGAAAATGCTCGGCTATAAAAGCTTATAAGGAATTTCCACATGATGAAAAAATTTTTGTTTATTATTACCTATTATTTATTGAAGTGCATGCTATGGTTTAGATATCGCATCAAAATAGAAGGGCTCGAAAACATCGATTCCCAAACACTAAAAAGGCCAGGAGGAGTTTTATTTCTTCCCAGCCATCCTGCCATTTTTGTTGATCCAATAGCTGTTTCTATGGCTGTAATAAAAAAATTTCCCATTCGCCCCATGATTACAGACTATATGTATTATCATCCGGCGATTAATAGGTTTGCTCGTCTTATAGACGCTTTGCCAGTGCCCAATTTTCATACTACTACTAACAGCTTAAAGCGCAAGAAAAATGAAGAGGTTTTCCAGGCTGTGATAGACGGCCTTAATAACAAGCAAAATTTTCTTGTTTACCCGGCGGGTAAGACCAAGGACACTAATCTCGAGATTATTGGAGGGGCTTCAGGGGCTCATAAAATCATACAAGGAGCTCCTACTCTAAATGTCGTGTTGGTTAGAACAAAAGGATTATGGGGTAGTAGCTTTTCAAGAGCTTTTACACCCGGTTCATCTCCTCTTATGTTTCCTACAATTATAAAGGGAATCAAGCATGTCCTCAAAAATTTAATTTTATTTACACCTCGACGAGAGATAATCATTTCTTTTGAGGTGGCACCTGAAGATTTCCCTTATAAAGGTACACGTATCGAAATAAATAAATATTTAGAATCTTGGTATAATCAGCCGGATGGCCTTTCTAAAGAAAATAATAAAGCTCCTGGTGATACACTAGTGCTTGTTCCTTATAGTATATGGAACAATAAAATTCCTAAAATTGAGGATCTAAAAGCTCCTGCTGAAGACGTTATCTCTTTAGACACTATTCCTAAAGAAGTGCAGGAGCTAATCATCAATAAGTTATCAGAAGTGGCTGATATAGAGGGGAAAGAGATAAAATCTTCCATGATCTTGTCCTCAGATTTAGGATTGGATTCTTTGGATATGGCTGAGTTGGTGGTTTATCTAGATGAAAAGTTTGACGTTAAAGGAGTAACTGTTACGGATTTAACCACTGTCAATAAACTCATGGGATATGCCGCAAAAAAAATCACTACTCGGCTTATAACAGAGACCCATGCAAAAGCCTCTGCTAAATGGGAGGTAAATGGATTTCGTACACGTTGTTACATTGCGCCAGGTCACACTATCCCTGAAGCTTTTTTTAATGTATGTTCAAAAAGGGGTAAGCAACCCGCTTGCAGCGACGACCGTACAGGCATTCTAACATATTCTCAAATGAAGTTACGTGCTATCCTCCTTGCTGAATACATCCGAAAACTACCAGGCGAATATATTGGAATCCTTCTTCCCTCCTCTGCAGGTACGGCTATCCTTATACTGGCTGTACAGCTAGCCGGGAAAGTTCCTTTAATGATTAATTGGACAGTAGGTTCTCGTCATTTGGAATCCGTAGTTTCTCTTTCTAAGATTGAGGTGGTCCTAACTTCATGGACTTTTCTAGATCGTTTAGAGAATGTAGAGTTGAATGGTATTGAAGAAAAACTTTTAATGCTTGAAGACGTACGCCCGCATTTAGGAATTAAGCAAAAGCTCAAGGCCTTATGGCGTTCAAAACAAAGCAATAATAAGATATTTAAAAAGCTAGGTTTTAGTAATAATCCCGAAAATGTAGCCGTTCTCCTATTTACGAGTGGTACGGAAAGCATGCCTAAAGGGGTTCCTTTAAAGCATGCCAATATTCTTTCTAATTTAAGAGCTTCTCTAAATGATGTAGAAATTTTTAGTGATGATGTATTTCTCGCCATGCTCCCTCCTTTTCATTCCTTTGGATTTACTGTGAGTAGTTTATTAGGAGTTCTTTCGGGCTTTAGAACCACCTTTTATCCCAATCCGACCGATGGAAAGGGGCTTACCTCTGCTTTTGAAAGATGGGGAGCTACCCTTATTTGTGGGGCGCCTACTTTTATAAAAGGCATGCTAAAAGTGGCTAAAGCTGAAAACTTGAAGAAAATGCGTTTATGTGTAACGGGGGCAGAGAAAGCTCCTCTTGACTTATTTCAGCAAATAGAAAAAATAGGAAAAAAAAATCATCTTCTGGAAGGTTATGGAATTACGGAATGCTCCCCCGTACTAACTATTAATAGACCTAACCAACCCCATAAAGGCGTAGGCCAGCCCCTAAGTAATGTAGAGCTAATGATTGTTCATCCTGAAACTCTCGAAATTCTTCCTCCCGATACCCAAGGATTAATTCTAGCACGGGGGCCAAATGTTTTTTCTGGGTATCTCAATCCAGGGACGTCTAATCCTTTTGTAATGGTAGATGGTAAAGAGTGGTATAAGACTGGGGATTTAGGGTTTCTGGACGCTAACAATGCTTTAACGATTTCTGGGCGTATGAAGCGTTTTGTGAAGATAGGAGGCGAAATGATAAGCTTAGCTTCAGTTGAAAACGTGCTTTTACATGTGAAAGAGGAAAAGGGCTGGGATGCCGTAGAAAACGAGGGACCCTTACTAGCCATGTGCGCCAACGAAGTGGATGGAGAAAAAACCAAGCTTTATCTATTTACCCGTTTTGAGACTACAGTCGATGAAGTGAACAAGACTTTAAAAGAAGGAGGATTTAGCAATTTAGTCAAAGTAAATGCTGTCTATAAGCTTGATTCTATTCCTATCATGGGTACAGGTAAGGTCAATTATCGGCTGTTAGAGAACCAATATTTGAATAAAGCATAAGGATGTTAATAGTTTGCTAGGATAAAACTTGCAAAAATGATTAGAAACAAGATTTTGAAAAATAGATACTTAAATGAGTATAGCAAATAATGATAGAGCAAGCCGAGAAAAGCAAAAATTCACTCAAATTCTTTAATACTGAAAAACGAACTAAAGAAATATTTAAACCTTTTGACGATCGAATGGTCCGTATGTATACATGCGGCCCGACAGTTTATAATTTTGCTCATATTGGCAATTTTAGAACCTATATTTTTGAGGACGTGTTAAGACGTACTTTAAAATTTTTCGGCTATAAAGTGATGCAAGTCATGAATCTCACAGATGTAGACGATAAAACTATCAAAGGTGCTATTGCTCATAATATAACCTTACAAGAGTACACAAAGCCTTATATTCAAGCATTTTTTGAAGATTTAAAAAGCCTTAATATTGAACCTGCTGAACACTATCCTGCGGCTACCGATTATTTGGAAGACATGATCCAAATGATACAAACTTTATTAGATAAAGGAGTTGCTTATAGAGGAGGCGATGGAAGTATTTATTATGCTATCGGCAAGTTTCCTCGCTATGGATGTTTATCCCATCTCAAATTAGAGGAATTGCAAACAGGAGCTTCAGAGCGCCTCACAGCAGATGAATATGACAAGGAAAGCGCCTCAGATTTTGTTCTCTGGAAGCATTATAATGCCGAGCGAGATGGAAAAATTTTTTGGGAAAGTCCTTTTGGGCCTGGACGTCCAGGTTGGCATCTAGAGTGTTCTGCTATGGCAATAAAAATTTTAGGAGAAAGTATCGATATTCACTGTGGAGGGGTAGACAATATATTTCCTCATCATGAAAATGAAATAGCTCAATCCGAAGCTTATAGCGATAAAATATTTGTTAAATACTGGATGCATGCAGAACATTTAGTGGTAGAGAATAAAAAGATGTCAAAAAGCCTAGGGAATTTTTATACCTTACGAGATCTTTTAGAAAAAGGCTTCACAGGACCACAAGTGCGTTACATGCTTCTGCAAACGCATTATAAGACTCAACTTAATTTTACTTTTTCTGGTTTAGAAAGTGTTAAAGCTGCTTTGCAAAGACTTAATGATTTTATTCAAAGGCTTCTAACTTATAATAAAGGTAACGAAAAGGGTTTAGTTGGACCTCTTGTGCAGAAAGCCTACCATGCATTTAACCATGCTTTAGCCGATGACTTAAATATCTCTGTAGCTTTAGCTGCTGTTTTTGAATTGGTCAGAGAGGTAAATGCCATTAGCGATACCCAAAATATGAGCGTTACCGAAGCTCAGGAGGTCTTACAGGCTATGCGCGAATTTGACTCTGTTTTAGGGGTGCTTAACTTCGAAAAAGTTAATGAAGACATTCCGGATGAGTTACAGCAGGCCCTGCTTAATCGCACAAAAGCGCGAGAAAACAAAGACTGGGCACAAGCAGATGCTTTAAGGGATTTTATTGTAAGCAAAGGTTATCTCATTGAAGATACCCCCGAGGGTGCCCGTTTAAAAAAAACTGAAAATATATGAGGAATACATGCCCCATAAAGCTCACACAGCCGATGAAAGATTTATTATATGCGCCTATCAAGCTCTTGAAGCTTTAAATGATAAAGAAGCCCCTTTAAATTTCTATGAAGTGGGTGAAAAAGCAGGAATTACGCATAAAGGAGTTAAAGCTATTTGCAAATTGCTTATACAAGCAAACTTTATAAAAAAAATCTCTGATGAAGAAATTTATCTTACCCAAAATGGAGAGCAGCTTGCTTTACGGTTGTTAGATGAATAATTTTTTGAGGCCTATATGCCGCTTGCACCAGGCAACCTCTACCTAATGTTTTTTGAAGAACCTTTATATTATGAGAGGGAGAAAGAAAATCTATCGAGCCTATGGCACAAAGGCTTCCTGGGGAAATGAACAAGCTTTCCAACAATTTGTCAATCCAAGTCCCTGAGATTAGGCAGCGCTGCAACAATAATTGGCAGAGCATATGGCTAAAAGCGTGGGTATTAAAAAATGAGTACTTGTTTTAGACGATACTTTTATATTCAAGAAGGGAAATTTCTCAGCAAGTATAGGCCGGCAGTATTGTGGAGCTTTAGGAGAAATTGCCGATTGTCAGTTAATAGGGGCGTGACATCACGTTGAAAAGCGTAAAGAGTGTTTTCGTATTATAGGTGAATTATTTCTTCCCAAGTCGTGAACAAAAAGTAAAAAAAGAATGCAGATAACCAAATTTTCACAAGCAAAGTACATGTTTTTAGCAAAATGAAAGCTTGCTTTATATCTTTTAGATGGCATCCTTAAAAAAATTTATGAAGCGCTTGTTTCTGATGCCAGGTTACGGAGAAATACGAGAGCTATTGAGAGAATTAGATAAAAGACATCTAATCTATGTGGCTCAAATTCCTGAAAATCATAGCTTCTGGCCTATAGATACCCCTTTAAATTTCACCCTAAACATTAGAGGCCAATCGGGAAAACACCCTAGAAGTTGCCGATAGAAACTTTAAGCTTTTGCGTGCAAAAAATGGTTAAAAAAGCCGACACAGCAAGGAAATTAGTAGCTAAAAATAATTTTAAGCTTTAAATCAAAAATAGTATAGAGAAGGGATGGCTATAAGGGTTAAAGAAACGATCACAGAGAGATTTTATCGACCCAGTGCTGATAGAATGGCTAGTGATACTTTTTAAAGAGTCTATGTCTGTATAAACAAAAAGAAATTAACCTTTTTCCAAGCTGACTCTCTTCGTAAAAACAAGCTTTTAATAAAGCATATGATTGCACGAAGAGCTGTTCAAAAGCGCGTGATGGAAAAGTTAGGAAACGATTAATACAAATATTATGTTTCTAATGCCTCAAAAGATGCTCCCCCTCCCACGCATGGTGGAATGGATTCATGAAATATGGGAAATCGAACAAGGCTATCAATAGATGAAAGATAGCCTAGGATTAGATTACTTTGAAGGGCGATCGTGGGTAGGACCCTATCATCGCCTCGGCATTATGCTTTATGGCGCACGGGTTTTTAACCTTATTAAAATATTAAACGAATAGGAAAAAATTCCAACGACTTTGCTTCAAATAAGAAGGTTAATCCACGGCTTATTTTGCATTACCATTAGCACTTTTTGCCAAGCTATAGATGGCACATTTAAAAATGTGTATTTGATTTCTCTTAAGCTTAACGAAGTAGGGCTAGTTAATCCTCTTTTTTTCTCTTTTTCTTTGAAGAAGGTTGATAGTATCCTATTTCGGCTGAAACGTTGTTATCTTCCTCGTTTTTAGCATCTCGTAATTTTCTTTTTTTTAATTCTTCAGTTATCGTTTTTTCTGCTAAATTGTCTATTTCCTCTTCACTTCCTCGATTTTCTGAGATTTCCTCGATTCGAGAATCGTCTTTTCTAGCAGGGGAAAAATCGAAAACTTTTATGCCGATCAATAAATGTCTTTCACTGGGGGAAAAGGATATTCTTTGGAATTCTACAGGGGTGTCCAAAATATGAAGGCATTCTCCTGTTTTAGCATCCCAAAGTTGAGCCATATTTGGGCTGGAGATCGCTATCCATTGGCTGCTTGGAGAAAAGCTTGCCTGGAAGATACCTTGGGGCCCTTCAAAGCTTTTTAGACATTCTCCTGTTTGGGCATCCCAAAGACGAACGCCTTGTTTGCTAGTGATAACTATCCGCTTGCTATCTGGGGAAAAGGTGAATGGTGAGTAGGAGAAGACGTTTTCCTCCAAAGTCGCCAGGCATTCACCCTTATTGGCATTCCACAGGTAAAGCCCTCGGCGGTTCTTAATAACTACCCGCTCGCTACATGGAGAAAAGGTGGCTGCTGAGGAGGAGGCGTTTCCCTCCAAAATCGCTAGGCATTCACCTTTATTGGCGTCCCACAAGCGAATAGCTTGGTAGCTACAGATGGCTATCCATTTGCTATTTGGAGAAAAGATGGCTTTTGAATCGGAGGTGTTTTCTTCCAAAGTCGCTAGGCATTCACCTTTATTGGTGTCCCAAAGACGAACGCTTTCGTCCTTCTTAATAATAACTATTCGCTCACTATTGGGAGAAAAAGATGCTTGTGAGCCTGAAAAAATGCTTTTTTCCAAGATGTGTAGGTCTCCTGTTTGGGCATTCCATAGTTGAACGAAAAACATGTCATAGGTAGCTATCCACTTACTATTTGGAGAAAAGGATACTGCTGTGCACACTGTGCATTCTTTCAAAGTCTGTAGGCATTTACCTGTTTTGGCATCCCAAAGGCGAACAGATTCATCGCTACGGGTAACTATCCTCTCACTGTTCGGAGAAAAGAATACAGCTGCGACTTGAGAGGGGTTTTCCCCAAAAATTTTTAAGCATTTTCCTGTTTTGGCATCCCTCAAGCGAATGTCTTGGCAACTAATGACGGTTATGAACTGGCTGTTGGGAGAAAAAGATGATTGACACCGTTCTCTCAAAGTAAATAGGTATTCACCTGTTTTGGCATTCATAAGGCGAGTACCTTGGCTGCTCATGGTAACTATCCGCTCGCTATCTGGAGAAAAGGACACTTGTGGGTACCATCCTCCCTCTACCGTACCTAGGCATTCACCTGTTTGGGCATCCCAGCGGCTTATAATGTGATCACTAGAAATAATTATCTGCTCCTCATTAGGGGAAAATGACACGTCGATATTTCCCGTATGCCCTTTTTTCAAAGCGTGAGAAGTTAAATCAATAATTTTTGCCTGGTTAGCTTTTATATTGGCTTGAGCTGCTAATAAGTCTTTAGGGTGAATATCCAACTTTGTTGACATAGAGAATAATAAAGGAAGTTTTCTTTCTAAAAGAGGCTTCCAAAGCAATTTATCAGAAGCTGCTAAATTACATCTTTTACTTAGCTGATTAACGCTAGCTAAGTCTGGGATAGGTAGGTAAGTAAAAATATTGATATAAAGCTCAGGAGACAAATTGTCAAACAATCGTTGGCTTTCAGTAAGCTGCTTCCATTCTTTGCATACTAATTCGGTTCGTTTTAAATCTTGCGGTTCCAGTCTTGCAAATATCTTAGCTCCAATCTCTGTGTACACAGACGTATTAGGAAGGTTCCTCTTTTTCTCTATTACTTCAAATATAGGGAATATATAAAGATGAATGCGTGAATTCTCTAGATTCATTTACTTATCCATTTGTTATCACATTATAGTTCTACTTAAATTTCAACCTATCACCAATATTATTTATCGATTTCTTTGGAACGTTTCTAACTTTATGCAAGGTAAGCAGAATACTATTCTTCCATTTAGAATAAATCAACATTTAGGAGTACTTTTTCAAAAGACCTCTAAAAAAGCGGCATTGTTGCGTAAATGATAAGAAGCGTCTGTGATAAGAGGTCTCTTTAACGCTTAAGAGCTATAAACTCAGTTTGCAAAAGCAAAAATATAAGCAAGCTATGGAAAAGAAGCCCACTTATCGCATACAGAATGGGTTCGAGTATAATAAAGATTAAGTGTAAAGAGGAAGCATAACTTTACGGTTTTTAGGTGAGGTCATTAAAGAAGGGAGGGAAAATAAAAGTACAGGGAAGAAGGGGCGCCCAAGAATTTATTATGCTGGCGCTATCCTGTGCATGTTGATGATTAAAGCCGTTTATCATTTGCCCCTAAGAGCCGCGCGAGGATTTCTTTTGTCGCTGATTGTTTTGCTGACCTTCAAAGGCTGCCTGTTTTTTGTTATGCCCGCACTTGCAGGCGCGCTAAAGAGCTTGGACAGGAACTTGAAGAAGTTAAGTCGTAAGCATCCGACAGACATAGCTTTTGATTCCTCCTAGGGCGAAGGAGAGTGAAAAGCGCGCCAGCATAGCAAAGCAAAGCGGAGGATTTGGAGAAAGATTTGCTTAAGCATTTGCCAGACTCGCATGAGATTATTTTAAGTGATTTAACGAAAAGCAATAAAGCCGATTGCGGAATGTAAAAGGGGAAGAAGAAAGTCGCATAATTTTTATTTCTTGAAAGAGAAGTTTTAAACCCCAAACGATTTTATTGAAAAATAAATTTAAGCTTTTAAATGAGTTTTCTCTATTTTGTCAAGAAAATATTTGTTTTTCTAAAGGTTATAGCAAAGTTTATTTTTTACTTTGGTAACATAAATCCTCAAATGCTTAAAGAAGGAGATTTTCTAATTTTTTTGATCAATCGTTGTGCCGGCTTTAAAGGTGCTAGGCAGTAGGAGGGTGGCTTAGAGTTAGGGTTTTTTACGAATAGGGATGCATAGGTTTAGTAGGCAGAAATATAAATAAATGTTTGGAGAAATATTAATATTCTAATGAATTAGGTGAAGTGAGTCTACAACCTATTAAGTAGCTCACTTCTAGAAAGCAAAGGAATTATTCTTGGGGTTTCATCCAGGGGAAAAATAATACATCCCTTATGGAATGAGAATGGGTCATCAGCATGACGAGACGATCTATGCCAATGCCTACACCCCCTGTAGGAGGCATTCCTTGGCAAATAGCTTCAATGAATTCTTCATCTAAAGGAGAAGCTTCTTCATCACCAGCTTCACGACGCTGGGATTGCTGTTCAAGTAAGCTTCTTTGTAATTCTGGATCATTAAGTTCGCTGTAGGCATTGCAAATTTCTTGCCCCAGCACAAAACTTTCAAAACGCTCGACCATACCATTTGCCCGCTCTGTAGCCTCACGATGTAATTTACATAAGGGGGTGGTTTCAATAGGGTGGTCGATGATGTGATGGGGCTGGATCAGATGAGGTTCAACATGTACAGCAAATAGTGCGGCGATAAGCAAACCTTTAGACATATTAGCAAGTTTTTTTGGATCTACATGTCCACTCTCAAGTAGCATGCTCCTCATTTCATTCTCTGAAAGCTTTTCAACATCTATCTGCGCATAATGAGAAAGGCTTTCTTTCATTTTCATTCTCGGCCATGGGGCTTTAAAATCAATCGTTATCTGTTCTTTTGAATCTGGCAGAGTAGCTAGGACTTTTGTAGTTCCATGTAATTCTATAGCTAGTTTTTCAAATAGGTTTTCAACAAGACTCATCATATCTTTATAGTCCCAATAAGTCGCATAAGCTTCTAGTAAAGTAAATTCAGGGTTGTGATTGCGATCAATCCCTTCATTGCGAAAAACTTTTCCTATTTCAAATACACGATCCATTCCCCCGATGATTAATTTCTTAAGAGGGATTTCTAAAGAGATGCGTAAAAACATCTCCTGCTCTAAGGCATTTAAAGTGGTAGTAAAGGGACGAGCTTCTGCCCCACCATATATACTCTGCAATATAGGAGTTTCGACTTCCATAAATTTATGATTTTCAAAATAGTTACGAATAAAACGTAAGATTTTGCTGCGTATGCGAAAGGTTTCTTGCACTTCCATGTTGCTGATCAAATCCAGCCAACGTTTGCGATAGCGAAGCTCTTTGTCGGCAAGCCCTGCATACTTATCAGCTAAGGGTAAAAGGGTTTTACATAGTAAAGTGGCTTTATGGACAAAGATAGTCAATTCACCTTTATTTGTATGGAAAAGAAATCCTTCGATGCCGAGGATATCACCTAAATCTATTTTTTTTTCAATAAGTTTATAGGCAGAAAGATGTTCAGCGCCATCCTCACTTTGTTCGGGATGATAGCCGGACAATTCAGTAAGGTCACGATTAAACATGACTTGTAGACGCCCAGTTTCGTCTTGAATATGAGCAAAGGCATTTTTCCCCATTGCACGAAAAAGTACCAATCTTCCTGCTATACGCACAGAAGGTGTCTTAGCTGCCATCGCATCGTCACTATGTCCAATATTTGCATGCTGATATTGTTCAATAACAGCTTGAGTGGAGTGAGTGGGAGCATAATGATGGGGGTAGGGATCGATTCCAAGGCTTCTAAGCTCGGCAAGCTTGCGCGAACGATTTTTAAATTCTTCGTGATGTTGATAAGCTGGAAGAGAAGGGGTGGTCATGTTATCTTGAGTAGGATTCATATTTTTTCAACGTTAGTTTATATTTTTATTGCTTAGTTATAAAAAAAGAAAGCTGGGCTTTTTATTTCATTGCTTTGTCTTTAAAGAGAAACTCGTACATTTGGGACTGACAAGTAAGCAATATATCTCTTACCTAATTAAAGATAAAGAGGCGAGTAAGATAAGCTAATTTAAGTGGTTTTTGCAGGCTGCAAAGGTTAATTATTAAAGGCATTCTTCTTCTCTTGCACTTAAAGATTTCCCTTTAGCTTAACGATAACAAGGCTGTTTTTTTGCTAATAGCTTGATTACCTATAATAATAGGTCAAACCCGCCTTAGCTGAATAAAGAAAAGCCTGGATCAATCTTACTATTATTGCTTAAAGCTTTTCCTAATCTTTGCTTACTTAATCTTTATCCTCTGAGTTCTTGTAATGTAGTGTCTTATCGTGCTTGATACCGGCTAAAATTTATAATGGCAAGCCTTGCGAATTAAGCTTAATAGCTTTTAAATACCTATAGTACTCTTCCTATTAGATCATAACCGGCAGCTTCCGTGATCTCCACTAAATATAATTCTCCGAATGCTTTAACTTTACGGCTGTCATTGATAATTATTTGGCCATCAATTTCAGGACACTGACCATAGAAGCGACCGACCATTAATAGATTGGTTTCTGGATGATAGCCTTCTACGATGACCATCAATTTTTTTCCTACATACTTGCTATTAGCTTTTTTTAGTACTTTTTGTTGGATTTTCATTAATTTACGATAACGTTTCTCTTTTACCTCTTCCTCTATCTGATTAGGTAGATTAAAAGAGTAAGATCCTGGCTCACGGGAATATTTGAAAATCCCAATATTATCTAGAGGATAATCTTGGATAAACTGAGCCAGCTCTTCAAATTGGTCTGCCGTTTCCCCCGGAAAGCCTACAATTAAGCTTGTACGGATGACGATATGAGGAATTTCATGGCGCAGCTTGGTAATAGTCTTAATAACATCTTCTCTTGAAGTGGCGCGGTGCATAGATTTTAACACCTCGTTATTAATGTGCTGGATAGGCATGTCTAAATAAGGGCAGATGCGAGCATCACTCTTGATAAGGGCAATCAGTTCATCAGTGATTTCATCGGGGTAAAGGTAAAGTAAACGCAGCCAGAACTTTTTATCTATGGCTAGCATGGATTGTAATAAATCGATCAAGGCTGCTTGATTTCTCGACCCCATATCCTTACCATAATCTCCAAGATCTTGAGCAATAAGAATAATTTCATGTACACCCTCGTTAAGCAAATAATTAAATTCTTTTAAAATCTGCTCTTTGCTTTTACTTTTAAGAGGTCCTTTGATAGTAGGGATGACACAATAGGCGCAACGCTTTCGGCAGCCTTCCGCAATTTTAAGATAAGCGTAGTGCTTAGGAGTGGATAATTGGCGAGGAATCTCCCCATTTTCCAAAAAACTGCGTCCATTGGAAACCAGCTTACCTTTTTGTGTAGACTGAACAGCTTGCAATATACCTTGTACGTCTCCTGATCCTAGAAGATAATCAATACCAGGGAATTGCTTTTCCATTTCCTCGTGATGAGTTTGTACCATGCAACCTGTGACCACCAGCTTGGCAGTTTTTTTGCGCTGTTGTAGAGTATGCTTAACTGTATCCATAGATTCTTTACGAGAAGCTTCCAAAAAACCGCAAGTATTGATGACCAAATAATCTGCTTGAGATAATTCCTGGGTAACTTCATAGCCTGCTTTCAACAAAATACCTAACATCACTTCACTATCCACCAAATTTCGAGGGCATCCAAGGCTGATAAAATGAATTTTATTTCCATCGTAATCAAAATGAAAAGTTCCTTCTTGAAGAGCTAAATTATCAATTTTATCATTAGCTAAGAGGGTGTCGGAGGAAGAAGAGGTGGTACAGCATGCCGCTGTATCTGAGCAACAGGATTTGAGGGCTAATGGTTTTTTGTCTTTGGGGATCATCGGTAGCATGAATAAAATTCTCCAGGAATAAATAAGGTTATAAAAACTATAAAGGTTAATTGAATATTTTTAAATCAAAATTTGATAAATGTAAAATTTATCTTTAAAAAAGTAGAGGATTATGTGAGCTAATAATAAGCCGAACCCTTATTATTCATCTCCTCAATTGAAACTAAAGATTGCCTTTTTAATTTATTCTCTATTATATTGCGACTAAGCACCTACTAGGATCGGATTGGTCTATCTGCCTTAATTATAAACGTTTAAGTTGCAAACTTCTATCTACCTGACATAAAAAGAATGGGGCGTTTGATGGCAATACAAATAGATAAGCCACTTAAAATAGGCTATTTCGCTTTTTTTATCCGGGAGTAAAATTTTTATGAATATATTTACTATAGCAACGGTAGAAGATCATTACTCGATTAGCCACCTTCATTTCCCTCCTTTAAGCAGTAAAACACATCGGTTCAGTCAAAAGTTAATGAGTTTTTATCTAAAGTCTCGCAGCTTAAATCTTATTGCTTTAGGATCAATTACTTGTAGTGTGGCAACTAGCCTTTTAGCTGTAGCTGAAACTGTAGCTGCGTTGGCTTATACTGTTTTTCTCACCTCTTTAAATTTCCTATCATTTTGCCGCTCAGAACTGTTGCAAAATCATACCGTGCAGGCTTGGGGATTTTGTATCCAGAGTTTTCTAATGGTCCAAAGTCCTTGGTTACTCATCTCTCAACTTAATCATTTAAGCAAATATGATAGGATAAGGCATGAGCATTTTCATAAAATTAAGAGCGCACAGATAGCGCAGTCACTAAGAGTGGCTTTTGATTTTATAGGCGAAGATTTCAAAATGAGTGAAGATTTTTCACCTTCCGAAGCTTATGGTTTTGCAGTAGCTGTAGAAGCTATGCCAGACTTAATCAATGAGGCTAAAAAATATATGCCTATTCTCCGAGATGCTGATCAAAACGAATTTGATCCTCAAAAGCTTGCTGATATAGATCGTTTCGAATTTATAGAATTTTTGGAAGACAAGAAGGGTCTTATAAACTCTCTGCAGCATTTAAAACTGCTGGCTAACATACCGGAAGACAAGAATGAGCAAAAAGAGCTCTTAGAATTAATTACTTTACAGTTGTGCAAGCATCAGCAATATGCTTCCCTTTTATTAGCTAATCCTATCGCTAAACTAGAACACATGCAAGGGCTAACGTCGCACCTTCCTACTCGACTAAAAGAAAGAGAGATTTTTTTTAAACTTAAAAGTTTTGAAAAAGCAAGCTATAGCCCTGCTTATCAAATGCAGCCCTTGGAAGATGCTAACGATGAAATTTATCAAATTTTTAATTTTAATGAGGTCCCTTTACCCTCTACAGAGAAAAGCGAGGCAGCTTACGAAAAAAACCTAGAAATATATATAAAATACTCTATTAAGTACGTGATGTCTTCTGAAAGATATATAAACATCTTCGGTGTTGAGCAGGAAGATAGCTATTCTAAAAAAGAAGCAGTCAAAGCTTGCATTCAAGATTTAGAGGCGGTTATTCAAATTAATTTACTAGCTATATTGCTAGAGTTGATAACTTTACAAAAGTGTAGATATAAATGTCCTAGCCCAGGACGCCAGCAAATAATTGAGCTGGCATTGATTGCCTATGAGTCTATTAAAGATAATAATAAGGCCAAAAATTTATTAATACGCATGATTTTGCAAGATAAGGAATTTGAGATCGAGAAAGGTTCATTTATTGATAAGTACACGGGCATTAAATATGAAATCGATAGTACCACCAGGCAACAGGTACAAAAAGTTTTTCGCTACATTACAGTGCTTGCAGATCATCTCCAGTATCGAAAAGATTTAAATGAGGTTACTCTAAAAGCTTTAGAAGAAGTGGAAGGTTGTAGCAAAACTTAAGCCTAAGGGGAGTATTTTTTATCATTCTGAGGTCTAGCTCTTTTATTCTAAAGGACGCTACCACTAAAAAATTTTTTTTGAAGAGTACTACCAAGGTTTTAAAAAAATGTAGAGACAGGATTTACATCTACTCGCATTTTTACCGTTTGCAAAGAGTGATGGGTATGACGGAAACTTTCTAAAACGCGATTCAAAGCATACACATTAGCACAACAGATAAGAAATTGATACCGATACTGACCTTTAACTTTTGCGTATCCTGCAGGAATAATTTCATGCCATTTACAAATTTCATTTGAATGATCCATAAGCCACGAGCGCGTATAATGAGCATAATCCGAGGTCTTTTTTTGGTCTGGGCCCGAAAAGGTAATTTTGATTAGATTAGAAAAAGGAGGATAATTAAAAGCTTGCCTTACATTTAGTTCTTCTTCAAAAAAAATTTCATAATTGTTAGCTGCCGCTAAGCAAATCGTTGAATTATCAGGTAAACTTGTTTGTAGAATCACTTCACCTGCTATTTGGCCACGTCCTGCTCGCCCAGAAACTTGTGTAATTAATTGGAAAACTGTCTCTGAAGCACGAAAATCGGGGAGATTAAGAGTAGAATCACAATTTAATATTCCAACAAGGGTAACCGAAGGAAAGTGAAGACCTTTAGCGATCATTTGGGTGCCAATCAATACATCCGCTTTGCCACTGCTGAAAGTTTTTAAAAGCTTCTGATGGCTGCCTTTATGCTTCGTAGTATCTGCATCCATGCGTACTGTACGAATGCCAGGGAATAAAGCATGTATATTTTTTTCAATCAATTCAGTTCCTACCCCTTTATATTTCATGGGATGGTCATGATGACAATTAGGGCACTGCTTTGGGGGAGGAGTGAGTGTGTAGCCACATAGATGGCAAGCTAAAGCGTTGTCGCCTAAATGAAAAGTCATGGTGACATCACAATGTTCACATTTGACTGCTTGCCGACATTGCTGGCAGAGTAGAGTAGTATGGTAGCCACGGCGGTTAAGAAATAAGATGGTTTGCTCCCCTTGTTCAAAACGCTGCTTTATTCCTGCGATAAGCTTTTCTGAAAAATTCGTATATCCTTTAGCTTTTTCAAATTCTTTTGCCATGTCAACAATATGCATGCGAGGCATGTTAGCTGTAGCGGCCCGCATGGTAAGTTTGCTTAAAGTATATTTGCTAATCGAAGCATTATAATAGCTTTCTAAGCTTGGCGTTGCACTCCCAAGAATGACTGTGCTATTACTCATTTTTCCTCGCATGACCGCTACATCGCGGGCATTGTAGCAAGGCTGTTCCTCAGATTGCTTATAGGATTGCTCATGTTCTTCATCTACGATAATGAGCCCTAAATTAGGAACAGGACTAAAGATTGCTGAGCGAGCTCCAATCACAATAGGGGACTCTCCACGGCGAATTTTGTGCCATTCATCAAAGCGTTCTCCCTGGCTTAATTGATGATGAAGAATGGCAATTTTATGATCAAAACGGCTGCGAAAACGTTCGATAGTTTGAGCTGTTAAAGAGATTTCCGGAACTAACATAATTGTTCCTTTATTCTGCATTAAAGCTTGCTCTATAGCCTGTAAATAAATTTCAGTTTTACCACTTCCTGTGACCCCGAAAATCAGGTGGGTTTCAAATTGATTTTCGCTAAGGCTGTGCTTTACTTTTTCAAAAGCTTGAAGTTGTTCTGCATTAAGCTGTTTAGCTTTGGTCTTAAAATATTCTTCATCGATAAGGGGCGAACGATCAATACGCACAATATCCATCTGTAAATAATCTTTATTAATAAGCGTATCTACAGAGCTGCGAGAACATTTGGATATTTCTAGCAATTCACTGAGTAAAATCCCTTTTTTTACTTGAAGCATGATATCGATGACTTCAGCTTGCGCTGGAAATCTGTTACGTATTTTTTCGCAATAAATTTTTAATTCCTCACGCGTTTTTTTACGCAGGACATAAAATTGCTGTTTGTGCTGTATATCTTTGCGTACACTGGCGGGTAGCAAGATTTTGAAAACTTGGTGGAGAGGTGTGCAATAATATTTGGCTAGCCATAAAGCTAGTTCAAATAAGGGAGGAGTGATAAGCTCTCCGTCTGATAAAATTTTAGCGATGGGCTTTACGGAAGGAAAAGTAGCCTGGTTTTGTACCTTCAGGATATATCCTCGTTGAAATTGACGGCGTAAGGGTACTTCAACACGCACACCGGGTTTAGCGTGCAAAGTAAACTCAGGGGGAATGCTGTATTCCAAAGGCTTATCCAGGGCACTATCAAGGATAACAGAGGCATACAGCGACATTTTAACCTACCTGGAAAGTTGAGAAGAAATAAAATTCCAAAGCTCTACTTTGCGGTGTGGCTCTTGGAAATATATATCCAAAGGGGCAAGCTCAATTATAAAATTTTTTTGGCTGGAGTCTAAGCAATTCTTCTCTATAATTTCTGTATGTACATGATAGACTATCTGAATAGCTTTACGTAGGTTAGCTAAAAATAAAGCGTGGCGCGGATCAGAAGATGCACTTATTAAAACTAATAATAGACAATCTCGCTGGTTATCATTTTTCCACATTTGTTTAACATTTTTCGCAGCTTCATCGTTTGGAATCTCAGCTAGAATCATTTGATCAGGGAAGCGCTCGGCAAAAATTTTATGAAAATCTGAAAAATCTGGAGAGGTGAGAGCAGGTGCTGAAAATTCCAAATTAATAGCTTTAGGTACAAATTCTGTGCTGTTTGGCGAGGAGGAAGAAGAAAGAGGTTGTTCGCTTATCAAGTTGCTTTTACTATCAGCAGGTAACACTTCAAGCGTATCTTTCGTATCTTTTGGATGCTTTTCATGGGTAATTACCGTAGAAGAGAGAGGAGCTGCAACTACAGGTGAAGGTTCAACCTTAGACGCTTCCGGAAATTGAGGTGGCAATGCCTTTTTAATGGCTTGGGGTAAGCAAGAAGCTGCAAATAGGCGATAATCCGCGTAGCTAGATCGGCTAACTTCTAAGAATGTTTTTGAAGAAAATTCTTGGATAAGGTAGCTTTGCACCTGAGCGATTAGGGATAAATATTCACTTTTTAAAGACGACATTTTATTTTTTTTGTTGAAGTTCTTTCGCAGCTTCTAAAACTTGAGGCAAAAGATGATAATAGCCTCGCTTACTGTACTGTTTAATTATATATTTTTCTGCTGTTTTCAATCCTTGGGGGAACATTTTAGCAAAAACTTTTTTCACAAATGGTGCTTTATAGACTTCATCCACAGTTTGATGATTCTCTAATAGAAAAAACAGTATGGTTTCATCATCTTCAAATTGCAAGAATAATTTAGCAATTAAACGCCCTATCTTGTTGAGAAAATTTTGAATTTTTGGAATGTAGGGAGACGCTAGCTCAAATAAGGGAGAAGAGGGCGATAAAGGTCTGTTTTCAACTGTCTTCCAAACTTGATAGCAGAGAGAATAAGCTTTTTGAGCATGTAAGTTTAATTTTTGCGCAGGCTGCTTTTTGTCCTCATCATTAAGGTTAAAAGATTGGCAGCTACTTTGCAATTGCTGGAGTAGGCCTTTATCCGCATATCCAAAAAAGGCGGGAAAAAGATTTTTATCTTGATAGCCTAGTAATCTAATGAGTGCCATGTTAGCGGCTTCATAATTGTTATTTTGGACCGCTATCTCAAAGCTTTTAAATGCTTGGCAAATGGCTAAGTATTCACTGACCATGAATTGAAATACAAGGCTATTGTTATTTTGAAGGTGATAAGGAGATCGCATACCTGACTTGCTCTTTAAAGATCTGAGCTTATCAAAAAACTCACAAAAGGCAATAAGAAAATGTGCAAAAATATATTGAAATGCTAGAATTGCACTTATTAATTTCTAACCCATCAGATCTTATGAAAAATAATTTTCTTTGTTTCGTTATTGTTTGCACAGCTTGCATGCTTTGTAAGCAAGGGTATAGTGAACAAGCTTTCGATCATCCACAGACTTTGGCCCACTTTTCTCCTGCCTTGGAGGAAGACCACTCTGATACCCTGGAGAAAAATCAATCTGAAAATTTTGAAACTCCTATTCACTCTGCCCACCCTACTTCAAAAGTCGAATTCTCCCCAAAAATTGACGACAATGAAGGAGCTCGATTTTTTCATGAACTTATCAATATGCTAACCACTTTAGGATTAATTGTGGCAGTAGTTTTGATAGCTTCCTGGATGATTAAAAGACTGCTTAGAGGAAAAATTCATCAATTGAACGCTACCAGTTTAATTAAAGTCATCGAATATCGCTCGTTAACCCCAAAAACGGCAGTTTATCTTTTAGAAATAAAAGGAAAAGGAATTATTATAGCTGAATCTGTTAATGGAGTTACACACCTAGGTGCATTCGAAAATAATGAATCGGAGGAAAGTCTACCTTTATCGTTTAAAGAGAGGATAGAGAACAAAGATATTTCATTATGAGTAATACAAGCTTTAACTTAAACTTTTTTCTTTGAAAATGATCAAAGAACAAGAAATAAACGCTTACATTTTTTAATTTAAACAATTCTACTTTGCCTTTGTATTATTGAAAACTTATTTTCTTTTACACTAAACATTAAGCTTGCCTTTTACCTTATGGAGAGAGGTTTGAACAAAAGGCAGAGGTAAAATGCAAAAAAAATAAGGCTTTAGATTTCCAAAATATTAGCGAATAGGATAGTATCATTGATTTTATCACTGCCTGAAGAAGAGGGGATATGCAAAACAAACAAATTTTTATTTATTCGATGTTTTATTTAATTTGTATTTGCTTCCTTTTTGCTTGTTATCGCTTGCCAAGAGAGGATGAATACTCTGTTGTTCCTTCTACTAACAATCCTGAGGTCATTCGAGAAAAGCAACCAAATAATTTTGCGCCAAATGTAGGTTTTTAAAAGTTTTAGAGAAAAAAATATGATTCCCCTCACTATTGATAGTCTTTACGAATACCTAATCAATAAATCTGTAGATGTAAAACATCAACCAGAGACTAAGCAGATATATACTCTTTTTAAAGTGCAAAATGAAGCTTTTCCTCTTTTTATTGGCTTATTAAATGATGAAGAACTTCTTCAATTATTTGCTCCTATTCCTATTGCTCTTGAGAGCCAAACGATCAGTGAAGTAGCACGCGTTTTACATTTATTCAATAAAGAAATCGATATTCCTGGTTTCGGTTTAGATGAACGGGCTAAAATTGTTTTTTACCGTACCATCTTGCCAGCTAGCGATAAGAAGGTTGCAGGGGAAATTCTTTGTAATTATATCCATACTATTCCTCTTTTGATAGAAACATTCTTCCCTATTATCGCCGCTGTGGTAGCAGGTAAAGCTCGCTTTATAGATGTAGTAAAACAAGGGGAAGCGGCTAAAATAAGAAAATAAAAAAATGTATAAAAGTAGTTAAAGATGGACATAAGTACTTGTGCTCGGTCCAAACAAGCACTTAGCTTTATTTGCTCAAATCTTCTTTTATTTAAGTTATGCTAAGTCCGGCCCTTTAAAAGGGAGTCAAATGTTCTATTCTCTTTCTCTTAAGGCATGTTAAGCTAATTACCATGATCAGCTGATATAGTATCTTTAAATTTTTCATGATATAAAGTAGCTAAGAACAATGTTGAAAGACTTTAATGTAAAATAATAACGTTAAAAGGATGCTGCCTCACTATGCCAAGACGTGCTATTTTTTATGACACTGAAACGACGGGTATTAAAGCTGATAGGGATCGTATTATCGAGATTGCAGCTTTTGATCCAGTAAATAATACTTCTTTTGAGAAGTTGATCAATCCAGGATGTCCTATTCCTGCTGAAGCTACTGCTGTTCACAATATTACCGATGAGATGGTTGCCAAATGCGCCAGCTTTGCGCAGGTGGGACAAGAGTTTATAGACTTTTGTGAAGGCGATGTGATTCTGATTGCCCATAATAATGATGCTTTTGATCTTCATTTTCTTCGTCAAGAGTTTGGGCGTCATCAAATTCAAATGCCCTCATGGTCATTTCTAGATTCTTTAAAATGGGCAAGACGTTATCGTCCCGATCTTCCTAAACATACTTTACAATTTTTAAGAGAGATCTATCAAATAGAAGCAAACAAGGCCCACCGAGCCCTTGATGATGTTATTGTCTTGCATCAAGTCTTCTCTTTAATGACCGATGATTTAGATATGGAAACAATCTTTAAATTGATTAATAAACCTCGCGAACTTCACCATATGCCTTTTGGTAAGCATCAAGGGGTCCCCTTAAAAGATGTGCCGCGTGATTATATCAAATGGCTGGCTAGCTCAGGAGCTTTTGATAAAGCCGAAAATACAGAACTAAAAAATTGCTTTGAAAAGCTTGGCTACCTTTAACCATTCGTTTATGCATGAAGATTTGTATCATAGGATGTGGCTATGTAGGAAGATCGGCAGCTATAAAATGGAAGAATGAGGGGCATGAGGTTACTGTCACAACGCGTTGCTTAAAAAAGGCGTCAGAATTAAGACAGTGGACAGATCAAGTGTATATTTTGGGCGGGGATTGGCAAAAGTTGTTAGAAAAACAAGATGTTGTTATTTTGGCTGTAGCTCCTGACAGCCCGGCAGATTATAGGCCAACTTATTTAGGTACAGCTGAGAAGCTAGTCAAGGCTCTTAAGAATACGCATGTCTCCCAGGTGATCTATACAGGTAGCTCTTCGGTTTACGGTGAGCAGGGAGGGTTATGGGTAGATGAAGAGACTAAACCCCACCCTACTCAAACGAATAGCAAAATTTTGTTGTCTACCGAAGAAATACTATTTCAAGCTGCTACTTCCTATCGCCAAATATGTGTATTCCGCTTAGGGGAGATTTATGGACCAGGACGTTCAATCGTAGAGCGCGTTAAGCGTATGCTAGGCACTGTCTGCGCAGGCACAGGGGATAATTATACCAACCTCATCTATCTTGATGAGATTGTTTCTGCCATGGCTTATGCCCAGCAAAATAAGCTAGCAGGGATCTATAACCTTTGTGATGATTTTCATATTCCTCGTAAAGAGCTGTATAAGAAGATTAGTAAATTCTATGGCTGGCCCGATGTACAATGGAATCCTTCATTGCAAAGTTCTTTCCATGGGAGTAAAAAAGTTTCTAATGAAAAAATAAAGGCTGCAGGCTGGCAAATCAACAAGGAAAATAGCGGTTTGCGCAGCATTCTTTTTTAAGAGTACGTTTTTGAGCCATTCTTTACCCAATTTCATCCTTTGTTTTGTAAACCTTCCCTTAAAATACCGGAAGCAGCTTCTAGAGGATCGGCTATGTAGGCGTAGTTTTTTAAAGAATAAAATTTAAGGCAAAGGCTTAAAAAACTTGAAACATATGTTTGATCCTTAAAAAGACTTCTTGCTTAATTAGATTTTTGCTATATTCTTATCCTTTAAACTAAGGAGAAAGATATGAGGAAATATGAGGAACTTAAAGTGCTGTCTGCCGAACAATTTAAAAGGCTGACGGGAGTAAAGCGTGAAACATTTGAAAGAATGGTCGAGGTTTTAGTAGAAGCACAAAACAGAAGATACAGAAGAGCAGGAAGAAAAGGTGGGCTAACTATCCAAAACAAGCTTTTGATGGCGTTGGAGTATTTAAGAGGGCATCGAACTTATTTTCATTTGGGTAGAAGTTATAGATTGAGCGAAAGTGGTTGTTATCGAGCATGTAGATGGGTGGAAGGCACATTAATTAAAAGTGGAGAATTTTCGCTTCCTGGAAAGAAAGCTCTTCTGGAAAAGGAGAGTGAATACGAAGTAGTGCTTATAGATGCATCAGAATCATCTGTAGAGCGACCTAAGAGGAGAAGAGCTAAGGAAAAAAAAGATAAGAAATCGCAACGACAAGCAGAAGCATCTCTATTCAGGAAAAAAGAAAAGGCATACCCTAAAAAGTCAGGTGGTAGTCGATAAGAAGAGTAGGAAAGTTATTTGTACGGCCTTTAGCAATGGTAAAAAGCATGATTATAAGTGGTTTAAAGAAAGCAAGGTGCGCGTGTGCCACGAGCACATTGTAGATGTGCGTAACTATATGAAAGATGAGGGAAAATGGCTCCTCGAAGTCGCTTTGTAGGAAGAGATTTCAAACCACCTTAAGCTGCTTTGGTCAAAAGCCAAGGTAGTGAGCGTTAAGGAAAAGGTATGATAAACATATCAGGTGAGGACTAAGGAGACGAACGAAAGTGAACTATTGGCTCAAGTGTCGAAAGCTGGCTCAAATGACGTCAAAACTGGGGGCTGCAAACCCTTCCAAGATAAATTTAGGGGAAACCTGTTTACTGCCTAAATGGCGTCCGGCATAAAGATAGCGTGAACTTAGTCCAGGCTTTTATATAGAACGTGGGAACCTCATAGATGATGTTAAGAGAAAACCATATAAATGAAGAACACAAAGTGGGAAATATCGAAGCATGTATGAGGGGCAGATCAAACTCGTAGTAGTGAGGAAGTCTTTGTAATGAAGAGGGAGCGAAGGGGTTGGAATTGTTCAATTCAACTCAATAAGTCAAGTAGAAATACGAGGAACTTATGGGGGTGGAGAAAAGGCTGGAAAGCTTGAAGAACAATAAGAACCGTATGAAGCGAGAGTTTCACGTACGTGTCTGTGGGAGCCTAAGGGAGAAGTCCCCTTGGGCGACCCGATTGGACTGATAGCCGCTGCGCGATAAGCGATAGTGGATATACAGGTATAAAAAAACTTTAAAGAAACTCCAGGCTACCAAAAAAATATAGAAAGAGAAAACTGTTAACTCAGGAAGAAAAAAAGCAAAACCAAGCAATATCTTTGGAAAGAGTGGTAAACGAAAATGTGATTGGGAGTTTGAAAAGATTTAAAATCATAAGCGATAGATACAGAAATCGAAGAAGAAGAAGGCTTGGCTTGCGCTTTAATCTTATGGCGATGATCTACAACTATGAAATTGAAATTTAATTACTCAACAAGTCTAAAGTAAACCCTCAATTCTTTAAGGTAATTAAGAATTATAGAAGACCTAGCAACGATTCTACTTAGCACTCCAATAGCCTTAAAAGCTTAGAGCAGCCACGGGGCAGTAAGTTTTTCTTAATAATTGCGGAGGCCACATCTATTTCTGAGGACATTCACTTGGCTATTTAAGCGATAAATGAACAGAGAGGAAAAAGAGCTAATCAAAAGTAACTAGGCGTTTTTAAAGCTGAAAATAAAATTATTAATAATACTATTAATCAATAATATCGGCGTCTACCATTTTTTGAATAAGTTCTTTAACTTCTTTTTCTGTATACGTACCATTCATACATTCTTGTCCTACTATTTTCATTTCTACTAATAAAGCTTGTTCGAAGTTGTGGACGTTGTAATAGCTGTTGAACTTATTATCTTTGAAAACCTTTTGATACTTAGGCCCCTCAGGCTCGTTCCAAGCTTTATTTATTATTATTCCGTGATCTTTAGCATATTGCCTTGCTTGCAAATCTTCAAAGATTTCAACAAGTTTTTCAATATTTTTTTCCTTAGTGATATGCGGGTCAATTTTCATTATTTCTGCTAGAGGTTCTTCCTCTAGGCAGGCGCTTTGAGATTCCGCGGCTACCCATTTATCGCACAGATATGTATAGCGAGCTTCTAAGCAATAATTATAGGATGAAAATGCTTGGTTGAAGAATTCCTTTAAACGAGCATTAGCCTTGGCTTTTTGATAAGTGTTAAAGAATAATTTAGCAGAAGTTTTAATTAAAAATTTTATTGTATCTTTAGCCTGTTCGGTATGTAGGTAGACGCCTGTTAGATCGTGTATATAGGTTGCAGAATCATAAGAGGAATGTTTAAGATAATAATCCCAAAGTTGAGAGCGATTGGAGTAAATCTTGAAGAAGCCATGAATGGTTTGTTTGATATGATGATAAGTTCTTAGGTTGCTAGCATAATGAAGGAGCTCGAGATCTTTCAGCATTTCTTGATAAACAGTATTTAGCTTATTTGTTTCTATGATCTTTTCCTGCAGAAGGGTAGTAGTTGCTGTAGTTTTATTATCAGCAAGTATAGGTATAAATTTAAGAGGTCTAACAATCGGATTGAAGAGGTTAAAACGATTAAAATTAGGCCTGTTTAGAAGAGGTTTAAGAGGAATATTAGGATTTACTTGCCCCTCCCAAATATTTAGTAGTCCGGCTAAATATTTTTCCAATTTTATCATTTTTTCCTGAGTCATTTTCTTTTTTATATTATTCTTGCTGTACTTTTTGCCTATAAACTGTTCTTCCCTTAAATAATCGTTAAATTTTGCTCGGGTAGCAAATTCAGCGTAAAAATTATTTTCTTTACGATTACTTTTGGTATGCCTTTCCACTTCTTTAATAAACTTTTCAAATGTTTTCCATATAAGTTCCTCTTTTCCCCTTAATTTTTTTTCTTTCTTCACTTTAAAAGCATGAAGGCGGTTTAATTTCGTTTGAAAATTTTTATCTTTTTTGTTGAATGCTTTTTTAAAAAAAAGATCAGTTATTCCCCTCTGATGAGCATAACAATATTTTTTATAAAGGATCTGGGGAGCCTTTGAGATAGCTTCCATTGTTTTTGCATGGAAAGGTTGCTTATTAAGCTTAAGGCCCGTCTTATCATAAATCAAACGGCGTAGTACTTGAGGGGATTCACCTTGCAAAAATGCCTTATTAATATGGGAAGAATAGGCAGATAGTAAGCAAAAAGATTCAATGCTTTTTAAAATTTTATGAGCTTGCAATTCATCTTCATTAGCATCTAATTCAGCTTTTATATGGATAAATTTTTCTAGCAAATGGGGTTCAATTTTCATATAGGTAGAGAAAGTATCTTCCAGTTTGTTTTCTAATCTACTAAGACTTATTCTAAGATGGCACAGATTAGCAATCTTTTTTAAAAAGATAAGAAACACCCTGCATAAGGGATGCATAGTATCACAAGGCTTAGTAGGAAGAGCATCTAAACGTTTTAGTAAATATTTAAGCTGATGGCTTTGTTGAAGGGTAAGTGTGCTTTTCGTAGGGTTTTGCAAGGTAGTACAACATATCCAAAGTAGCTTACGTTCCTGCTGGGTTAAGCTTTTTTTTTGGTTATGATCACAATAGTTTCTTGCTTTATAAACAGCTCTGTAGGCTTCATTAATTTTCATTGTTTACCCCCTTTTTAATAATAGTTATTATCCTAATTTAAATAAATATTAATAAATTGTTAAGAAAACATTTCTATAACCTTATGAATTGCAAAATCTTTACCCCCTTAACTCTTTGCTCCTATCTCTGCGCTAACCAGTTATTTCCAGTAAAAGCATTTATCACTTTAAGAAAATCTTTTTAAAGATTTATAGAATTTATCAAAAATTTAGGATTTTAAGGAGGTCAATCGATAAAAAGCCATACAGAAATGCAATAAAAAATAAAATAAGCTCGAAAAAGTCTGCGTACGAAAATTTTATCACAAAGCACCCTTTAGTTCATGCAAAATTAGGCTATCTAATAAGTTTAAATCTGCTCAAGTGAAGTTCCAAATTTTAAGAGCTTAATTAAAAATGTACCTTTTTGAACTTAGCTTAAGTCATTTAAAAGCAAGGTAAATAGGAGGGTTCGATAGATGGAGTAGAAGGGTGGTTAATCTAAAAAAAATCTCGAGTCTAACGAGGTTTATAAGGGTATTTGATGAACGAGGTAAAGAGAAATTCTATTATAAAAAATCCTTTTTTTAAATAGTGCAAATGGTGCCCTTTTTTGCTTTCCCTTATATTTGCTCAAGCTGTTTGCTGTCTCCATCAAAAAGTTATGCTACCGAACAAACGTCAAGATGGCCGTATTTAAATTAATACGGCCATCTTTCTTGAAAAATGGCCGTATTTGATGTAATATTCCTTTAAGTTAAGAACACAGGGCAAAGTTAAGTCTAATGAAAAACACTAAAGATAAAAAGCTGGCCGTATTCCAGCAGTTAAGCCAGGAGGTAGAGCCTATTAGCCTACCTATTTTGCTTGAGAAATTAGTGTAGAGCAAATTTTAGCTCGCTACTAGGATCTGGGGCACATAGAAGAAGCATTCCGAGTGGCTAAATCTACGCTTAAAACCCGCCCTATTTTTCATTGGACTCCTCTTCGAATAAAAGCCCATCTATTGTTATGTTTTATAAACTTATTTCTCGAAAGATTTTTAGAGTCATTGCTTCGCCAAAATAATGTCTATCTTACTCCCGATCGCATTAGGCATGCATTAGCGCAGGTGCACACAACCATTTTTGAGGATAGATCCACAAAAAGAGAAGGTGCCATGCAATCGCTTCTTTGCCAAGATGCTCAAGCAATTTTCAAAGTGCTGGGAATACCTACTCAAAGAAATACTACGTTTCAATCTCAATCTTGTGCCTGAATTTTTTAATATAAGCCTTTAATAATTATTTAGTTATAAAACAACTGTCAAAGTCGGGATTAAGTGCTAACCATGCTGATATATATAGTCTTTATAAGAAGAAGCCCCTTTCTTTTATAAAGATTATTCTCTTTAAAAAAAAAGTTCACTCTTTGGAGCAAGAAAGAATAAAGCGTTAGCTTAAAGGAGCCTACTAAGTGAAGCTGAGGTTATAAAACACAAGGTGCCTTATTTAGTTTAAAGCCCCATCTTCTCGTTAAAATTTTTTAATTTACTGCGCTTTAAGGCTCCACATTCAGTAAGACGCCTGGATTAGCCTCTTTAAACTCTTGCAGGCCTTTATTGCGGAGCCTACAAGCAGGGCATTGTTGGCAGCCTGCTTGGGAAATCCCTTCATAGCAGGTAATAGTTGTATTTAAGAGGTATTCAAGGATACCTAATCGATGAGCTATTTCCAACGTTTCCTTTTTAGTCAGAGAGACTAAAGGGGTTAAAATTTTAAAGTGTGGATTGGCTAAATCTATACGCAAAATTTTCTGCTTAAGGTCAAAATATTCTCGAGAACAATCTCGATATCCTGAATAGTTACCTTCCACGCCGATCACCCCTAAATAGATAAAGGAAGCTCCAAGATAATCCGCATAAATGGCTCCTAGGCGAGCCATTAATCCATTTCGGCCTACTACTAACGTATTGGGAGTAGTAGGTGGATCTTTCTCGATGGCTACCGCTGGGTTAATTAGTGCATTGGCGGTAACTTGACTTAAGCAGCTTAAGTTAAGCGTGGCATGCGCTATATTCCAATCTTTGCAAATTTTTTCTGCTTGTATAATTTCAGAAGCATGCCGCTGGCCATAGTAAAAAGATAGGCTAGTGACTGCATCTTTTCCAAGCTCTTGCATAGCAAGCGCTAAACAGATAGAAGAATCCATACCCCCTGAATGAATAACAACTGCTTTCTTTTTTCTCATTTCCTCCTTAGGATGTTTGGTTGGCATGATACATATGCTCCCACATTTTTTTAAAGCCTGGGCAATTTTGTAGCAATTCCTCTTTAGTACCTTCGGCTAGTTTTTCTCCTTTTTCTAGATAGATAATCTTATCAGCGTCTTCAATGGTAGAGAGGCGATGAGCAATAATGATCTGGGTGACTTGCCCTCGTAGTTGATGAATTGCATTTTTAATATGTATTTCACTGCTAGCATCTAAAGCGGAGGTGGCTTCGTCCATAATAAGGATAGGAGCATCTTTGGCTAAAGCCCGCGCTATAGCTAAGCGTTGTTGCTGGCCGCCTGATAAATTTTTTCCTGTTTCAGCTAATTCTGTGTCGTATCCTTTAGGTAATTGAAGTATAAATTCTTCAGCATAAGCTTTTCTAGCGGCATTTTCAATTTGCTGGATAGATAAATTTTTTCCATAAGAAATATTTTCAGCTACTGTATCGAGGAAAAGAAAGGGTTTTTGAGGAACAAAAGCAATCAGTTCTCTAAGTGATTTTTGAGTAAAAGTTGTGATTGATTTATTGTTAATACGTATCGTTCCTTGTTGAATGTTATATAAGCGAGGAAGAAGATGAACAATAGTAGATTTGCCTGCTCCGGTGGGCCCTACAATGGCTACCGTAGTACCTTTTTCTACTTTGAAACTCAATCCTTTTAAAACCCAATCCTGGTCGTAACGAAACCACACATTGTCAAATTCAATAGAATCTTCAAATGTAGCCATCGTTTCTGCCCCATCAACATCACGGATGCAGGGAACTAGATCCAACACTTCGCACATCCGTTCAGCAGCGGCGATTCCTCGTTGAATATGGCTATTTTCTTCAGCAAATTTTTTAATGGGCTCATAAAATATGTATAATAAGCCACAATAAAATAACACTTCAGGTATGCTCATGTGTAGCACATATAAACCATACATAAGAGCAGTGGCTAAGAAAAACATTCCGATGGTATGGATAATTGGGCGAGAAGCAAGATCATAACAAGCACTTTTTTTTTCAAGTGCAGCCATTTTCTGATTTTGATCTTTGTATTTTTTTAACGAAAACTCTTCCATCCCAAACAGCTTTACAGTTTGAATACCCGCTAGAAAATCAATTATAACGGAAGCAAAGCGTTCTTGATTTTGTTGGATTTGTCTTGAGATACGTTTAACACGTTTGGCTAGAAAAATAATAGGAAATACAATTAGAGGGAAGCCAATGAATATAATCAAAGATAGTTTCCATGAGGTGAGAAAGCACATCAAGAGGGTAGTTAATACAGTAAAAGGCGTTTGAAGGTAGTTAACGAGACAAGCATTGATAGCTTCAGCGATGGTTGAGGAATCACCCACTACACGTGCGGATAAGCTGCCAATATGATGATCGTGGTAAAATTTTAAAGGTAGAGTTTGAATATGTTCAAAATATTGCTGTCGTAATTTACTACTCACCCGAATAGCTAAGACTCGTGTCGAGAAGCGATGAGCAAACAGTGTAAGGGCTTTAAAAAAAGCAACAAATACTAAAAATAAAGCAAGACTGGATAGATTTTCTTTAATAGGCAATATATGATTGATACGGCGCGTAGCTTCTTCCAGAAGATTTTTATTTTTAAGCTTAGCCATAAAATGGTCGATTTCGGCAGATGTAATATAGCCTTTATGATTGCTATCTAGCTGCTCGAAGCGTTGATGCACCTCTGCTAAGCTTATTTTATCAACTTTTTGCAAAGAGCCCTCTTTTAAGGGGGCGAAAAGCTCAAATATGTCTGGCCCTTTCTTAGTAATTATTCCTAAGGCCAATATTTCTAACTGCGAGGCCACCGTGAGTAATAACATTGCTAATATAATAAACACGATGAGGGTAGTATGCACATGTTTATCAAAAGAAATTTTAAAAATTTTTATCATGTTAATATTAAACCTAAAATCCAAGATATTGTGTTAGGGCTACACGCGATATAAAAAAATGAAAACCAATGAGAGGTTAAAGGCTATAAATTAAGGAATATTTTCTTATTGTTAAGAAATGAGCCCCTAAAAACACTCCTCTTCCTTTCTTTTGCTTCTATCTTTTTATTAGGGGTGTAGGTTGAGGCTAGTCTATCTGTTAGCATGGCTAGTGAACTGGCCCATTTTACGAAATTTAAGATAACGTTGTTCAAGTAAAATGTCTTTGGGAATGTGGCGAAGTGTTTGCCATTGCTCTAAAATGAATTGCTGCATATGCATATAAGCTTTTTGCGGATCGTGATGCGCTCCTCCCAAGGGCTCATTAATGATGGCGTCGATAATATTTAAAGGCAGCATATCTTCAGCATTTAATTTAAGAATACTAGCAGCTTCCGTATTTTTCTTTGCATCTTTCCATAAAATGGAAGCACATGCTTCTGGAGAAATTACAGAATAATAAGCATGTTCCATCATGCCTACCACGTCGCCTACTCCCATGCCTAATGCGCCTCCTGAGCAACCTTCACCTATAATAGTAACAATAATGGGCGTATTTATACGTGCCATCGTGCGTATATTTAAAGCGATTGCCCATCCTTGTCCTCTTTCCTCAGCCTCTAAGCCAGCATAAGCGCCAGGTGTGTCTAAAAATGTTACGATAGGAAGGTTAAATTTTTCAGCTAGTTGCATAAGCCTTAAGGCTTTTCTAAAGCCCTCAGGGTTTAGCATCCCAAAGTTCCTATGGACTCTACTTTCCGTATCGCAGCCTTTTTCCTGGCCCATCACCATACATTTCATAGGGCCGATTTTAGCTAATCCCCCTATAATTGAAGGATCATCTCCATAGGTGCGGTCTCCACAAAGTTCATAAAAATTCTGACATATGTTTTTTATATAGTCGCTAGATTGAGGGCGGGAAGGGTGGCGGCAGATCTGAACGCGCTGCCAGGGAGTTAGCTCGGCATATATTTTCTCTTTAAGCTTTTCTAGTTTCTGCTCAAGTTTTTTAATTTCTGTGTTGAAAATCGGATTATCATTATTTTGCTTTTTAAGATGCTCTATAGTTTTAACATATTCTTGAATCTGTCTTTCGTGTGGTAAAATGTCCAAACAGTCGCTCCCTAGTTACAGGATTTTTTCAAATTTATTCGAACAAAGTATAGAAAAAAGGAACTTAATTTGACACTACTTGTTGGCAATCTCAATGATCGTTTGCATGTTATTTTCGGCCTTAAAAAAATCTTTTGTAAGTTCAATAGTGGCAGGACGAGAAATAATGATGGAATAAAGCTCTTCTATATCTTCAGCAGCCATACGGATACAGCCATCGCTTTCATATTTACCTAGACTATTGGTATCTTCAACTAATGTGCCATTTTTTATTAGCCACGGCATGCCAT
This sequence comes from Neochlamydia sp. EPS4, assembly GCF_000813665.1. Lineage (NCBI taxonomy): Bacteria > Pseudomonadati > Chlamydiota > Chlamydiia > Parachlamydiales > Parachlamydiaceae > Neochlamydia > Neochlamydia sp. EPS4. The sequence continues at coordinate 48,264 of NZ_JSDQ01000061.1, forward strand.
GGATACCCAAGCCCTTAGCTGGTGCCGTTGTTCCGTGAAGTTCTTTTTCAAAAGGAATCCAGCGTGTCCCAAATATGCGTATCATTTCTACTTTTGCGCCTTGATGGATCCCCATTATCTTAGGGGTATAGACGGCTACTCGCGGACCTAAAGAATATATTCCAATAGGAGTCAATAAGCCGGAGTTTGTGGAAGGATCCAAACGCCCTAATCCTACTCGATATGTTTTAACTAATACTTTTTCCTTAGCATTTATATCATAATAGTAGAACCACATCTGGCAGCGCGATAAGTCAATCAAAAGATGAAAATGAATCATTTTATGAGGATGTAAAATATTGAAGCGTGCACCTTCGCTTATATCTTGTTTAAGATAATCAGGCTTTCCATTGAGACTGCGAGCGATAAAATGACGCGAAGTTTTATAGTAATTCGCATAATCCGATAGCCAGGCAGGCCTGCCTTTTTGCCAATTGACGCGGCTTTTATAAGTGATGGTCTCTACAATAGGAAATTTAGGACTGGTGGTATTAAAAAATTCCAGCACTCTGTTTTCTTCAGGGAGCTGTGCTTTTAATTCTAATACCTTCTCAGAAGAGTTAAGCTGGTCATCAGAATCTTTACCGGATAATTCTTTATCCTTAGCTTTTAGGGAGGGTGTAGGAAGAGGAGAAGATGGTGTTTGAGAAAGAGAGGGAAGAGCAGAGTTGGAAAAAGAATTGCTTTTTATCTCAATTTCAATGGGAGGATGAGAGGTAGCGGGCTCAATAATAAAATTTGCGTGAGGAGACTTATTTTTGAATAAAGCTGCCACGCCAATGATGCTAAACAGAATAATGGCCGAAATGATTAATAATCTGGGTAAGGTCATGATAATGACTGCCTTTGCTTAATTATGGGTAAAGTATAATACAACAAAGCGCAATTTGGCCACTAAAACTTCTTAGGCAGCTGAAAAGTTAAACCCTATTTCCAAAAGATTATACCCTCTACTCAATAAAGAAATAAAAATCTTATGAATTTTTATCCCCTGTTAAAGGGACTGGAAAACAGATGCTTAGCTATCTATATTTTAAAGACTCACCATAAGGGGATAAGGATGGAATTAAGGATGTACAATCCTCTATTCCTTATCCTATATCCTTAAACGATTGGATGATTAGATAGAACGAGGCCGTTCAATGAGTTTACGCATTTTCTTACCAGGAGTAAACTTAACAGCATTGCGTGCAGGAATAACAATAGGTTCCTCGGCTTTTTTAGGATTACGACCGATTTTTTGCTTTCGTTCGACCACTTCAAAGACACCAAAATCACGAAATTCAAGGCGATCCCCATCTGAGAGGCATTCAGTCATTTTATCTAGAAAAGATTGTATGACATGGCGTACATCATTAGGATGTATCCCTTTATCTTGAGAAATCGAATTGATCAATTTCTTTTTTGTCATAGTACTTTTCTTGGTCATAGTTGTCATAATTTTAGAACTCCTTAATTGAATATGCGATGAGTTTATGGGCTATTTTTTGTATTTACTTTATTTACTAGCAAGCTTTTTTATTTTTCCTAACCTTGCTTTCTTGGAAAAACTGTAGAACGCAGCTAAAAATATTTAAACCTTATGATAATCAATCAACTTTTCGTTTCAAGAAGATTCTTTACTTTAGGCATTATATTTTTGAGGATAGAGCTGTTCGTCTAGGAAAATGTTAATTTTCAATACTTATTAATATCTTATTCTTTTTACCAACGGCTAACAACATCAGGTGATTTGCTATTAAGTCATCAGGTTGTATGATATAGTTCTCATCTTCAACTTTATTGTTATTTAAATATATTCCTCCATTTCGAGCCAAGCGCCTTGCTTCACTCTTACTAGGCAAAAGTCCTACTTGGCATATCAGTTCAAGCAATTTAGCATTGATTACCGTCTTGTTATTAAGGATACGAGAGGGCATATTCTGCGCCATTAATTCAAGTGTGGGAGCATCCAAATTAGCTTTTGCTCCTGGGGCTGCCGCTTCGGTAACTCCTAAAGCTATTTTAAGATTTTCTTCTCCATGAACGATACGCGTAACTTCCTTTGCTAAGCGTTTTTGAGCAGTATTGGGTACGTAATCGGGTTGCTGCATTTGCTCTTGATATTTTCTAATTTCCTCCATATCCATAAAGGTCAACATGCGCATCATTTTAATGACATCGACATCAGAAACACGTACTAAATATTGATAAAACTCATAAGGAGAAAGCTTATCTGCTGAAAGCCAGATGGCTCCTTTTTCAGATTTTCCAAATTTTTGTCCATCACTACGGGTTAATAGAGGAAAGGTTAAGCCATAAGAGGATTGACCAAGTGCTTTTCGAATGAGCTCTGTTCCTGCTGTAATATTGCCCCATTGGTCACTTCCACCTATTTGCACTTTTACCCCATAATTCTGAAATAAATGAAGAAAATCGTATCCTTGTAAGGCTTGATAGGCAAATTCTGTAAAGCTCATGCCTTCTTCCGAAGTCATACGTCCTTTAACAGAATCTTTAGAAAGCATGGGGCCCATTCTAAAATACTTACCTATCTGGCGCAAGAAACTTACAAACGAAAAATTTTTGAACCAATCATAATTGTTTAAAAAAACCGTTGCATTAGGACGACCATGAGTATCAAGGATTTTTTCAAAATTTTTACGAATACCTATAAGATTTTTTAGTAATGTCTCTTCATCTAAGATTTGTCGCTCAGAAATTTTACCTGAAGGATCGCCAATCATGCCTGTTGCTCCTCCTAATATAACGAAGGGAGTATGTCCAAAGCGTTGAAACCAGGCAAGCCCCATCATGCAGATCAAGTGGCCTAAATGTAAGCTATCGGCAGTAGGATCAAATCCGCAATAAACTTTTGTAGGCTGTGTTAATATATCTTTCAGCTCATCACTTGTGCAAGCTTCAATAAAGCCACGTTCAGCTAGAGTTTCTATTAAGCTGGGCATGTAAGTCCTTAAAAAGGGTGAGAATGGATGCTATTTTGAATTTTAAGTATTTTTCTGTCAATGAACTAGATGAGTGTATGAAAAAATTTATTCCTGCATAGCAAGATGTTTTATAATGAGGATAATTTTTCTTACTCTCCATTTCCCATTATGTAAAGCTAAATAAATCCTCCTCATAAATTATTTAGCTTAAAAAGAGAAAGGATAGCGAGCAAAGAGCTAGCCAGCTATTTGTAAAAGGGTAGAGGAGAGATATCGACAAAACAGATTAAGATAAAAAGAGATCGGGCCTAAAGGAGAAAGATAAAGATGAAAAGGTGTAAGATTTCCGACCCATCGCTTAAATAGCCGTAAAAGGAGATAAGTAGATAAGAGAAAATTGCTCTGTTAGCTAAAAGCAAATCCAGAATATCTTAATCCTCTCGTGCCGGTTGTGTGAGTTACCTTAAACTCATCAAGTGAGCTTACCCTTAAGAAGCGACTAAAAAATTAAAGCATACGGATGAAGAAAGATAGGACATTTGAAGCTGATAAAGGGCTCTTGTAAATCTCCCTTTAGACACAAATAAAATAGTTTTTTATATTAAGCTTGGTTCTCTTAAAAAGGATTATAGATGTCTATAAACCTGCATTCCATCTGAAACTTTTCGTGCAAATGAGCAGCTAAAGCTCTAGGCCCAATTCTTTCAGTAGCAGAATGTCCCATAGCAAAAAAATTAATCTTTTCCTCATAGGCTTGGCTCCAGGCTGGTTCATCAAAATTGCCTGAGACGAAGGCGTCTAATTTTTCATCCGCAGCGTAGGATAAGAATTTATAACCGCCTCCCGCTACTAGACCTACAGTTTCAATTTCTTCCTTCCCTCCAGGAGCTATATGAGCAACATGGGCATAATAATCTTCCAGCTTTTTTTGAAAATCTAGACGACTCATTTTTTTCAAACGGCCCTTAACTCCTAAATATAGACCGTTAGCTAGACCAAAGGGTTGAAGATTATCCCACCCCATTTCTAATGCAGCCCTCCAGTTGTTGCCCCATTCAGGATGAATGTCTAAGGGGAGGTGATAGGCGATTAGAGAAAGATTATGCTGGCAAAGCAAAGCTAGTTTAGCTTTTTTTATTCCTTGAATTTGATAGCTATCCTGATTCCAAAATAGGCCATGGTGTACAAGTAAAGCATCTGCTTTCCAGTGAACCGCCGCTTGAAGAGTTTCCAAATTTGCCGATACGGCTGTAGCTAATTTTAAAATTTCTTTTTTTCCTTCGACTTGTAAGCCATTCAAGCCATAATCCTTGATGGAGCTGGGCTCTAAAAGTTTATCTAAGTAAACACAAAGTTCTTGTAATGTAATCATAGGCCTACTAATAATGCGAATAAACTTTAAAAGAGATTATAATGTCAGATAATAGTTTTATCGGCCAGCAAATTGCTAAAAAATCGGCCGGCTATGCGGCGGCAAATTTGGTTGAAAACGGAATGACAGTAGGATTAGGTACTGGTTCCACTACAAGTTTTTTTATTGAAAAGCTTGCTCAACGATATAAGGAGGGCCTTAAAATTCAAGCCGTGGCTACTTCCTCTCAATCTCAAAAGTTAGCATTAGAAAAAGGCATTCCTTTAATTGATATCAATACTCTTTTTTCTATTGATCTAACGGTGGATGGAGCTGATGAAATTGATCCTGACAAAACAATGATTAAAGGTGGTGGCGGAGCGCTACTAAGAGAAAAAATTGTAGCTAGCATGAGTAAGGAAGCGATCATTATTGTGGATCAAGCTAAACTTGTTAAAAAGCTCGGGCAAGTTCCTTTACCCGTTGAAATTGTTCCCTTCGCTTATCCTGCAACTATTTATCGTATTGAACAGCTAGGTTATCAAGGTAAACTAAGGACCCATGATGAAAAAAAGTTGTATTGCACGGATAATGGAAATTATATTTACGATATTTATTTCAAAGAAAAGTTAGAAAAAGCTGAGCAATTGCATCAGCGACTGAGCGAAATTGTAGGTGTGGTAGAATCTGGCCTTTTTATTCGCCTAGCGGGAAGGATTATTGTTGGCTATAATGATGGGGAAGTGAAAATTTTTACAGAATTAAAATAGTCGAAATTTTAGGATTTTAAATCCTTTTGTGGAATTTAAATTTTTTTTCCTTGCACCGGTAAATCATTGGAGGAAAGGATAGTAAGCCTTTTTCCAGAAGAAAGGAAAGACAGATAAAAGAGAAAATCTTTAGAATATCAACTAAATAGATTTACAGCTTAAGGTTAATAACGGTTAATTTTTAGATCAACGAGGAGATCTCCTCTTTTACTCAGGATTTATTATTTATGCTTTCCGAACTTATTCAGCTTTCCTTTGATAAAATCATGCAAACTCGCTCTTATACGGTAGTAGTCTTGAAAGGGCAGGGAAAAAAATTTGCTATCTATACTGATCCTGCTATTGGCCGTAATCTCCAAATTTTTTTGACAGGTGCAGAGAAAGCTAGGCCTCTTACTCATGATCTTATTAGTTATATTTTCCGCGGGTATGAAATTAGAATTAAACAAGTTGTTATCAATGACATCCAGGATACCACATATTTTGCACGCCTATTTTTAGAACAAGATGCAGGGGGACGACGTCACATTGTAGAGATTGATGCTAGGCCCAGCGATTGTATAACTCTTGCATTAATGAATAATGCTCCTGTCTTTTGTACGCGCGAAGTCTTGGAAAAGACTTTGGCGATCGAGGAAGAATGAACGTTGGTTCAATCAATATTTAATATTGAAATTGTTTTTAGCTAAGGCAATTAGGCTAGCAACAGCCTCTTCGGCATCTTCGCCTTCGGCTTCTATTTGAATTTTAGAGCCTTTAGTAGCGGCCAACATAAGAATACCTAGTAAAGACTTAGCATTCACATAACTTTTTTGGTAAATGAGATGGACTTCTGATCTAAAGCTTGTAGCGCATTTGACAATTTCCGTTGAAGGTCTCGTATGTAAACCTCGATCGTTTTGTACGACAAAAATTCCTGTATATCTCTTATTATTCGTAAGTTTGGCCATGTCCTTTAACCTTGTTTTACAATTAGCTTGATTGTCATGCCATCACTTTAAGCTTTTCAAGCTACCCTTAATTTAATTAAAAATATTCCCTGCCTCCCAAAAAGGGATACGCCCTAATTTAATATTCTGCAATAAAATTTTTTTCTTAAGGGACTGCTTTATTATAATGCTTTCCTAATTAAGCACTTGAATCAAAAAATTATCGTTTCTTTTTTTGTCTTCATATTCTACGAGAAAGGCAATTAAAAGTTTTAAGAACCTTCATAAAAAAAATTAAAAATTATTTTAGCATATTCGTTTAGCCATGAATATTTTATGTTTAAAAAGAATTTTTAAATAAATTTTTAATAGTATTTTTAGTTGTTAGCCATTAAAAAAGAGATTAAGAACAAGTTTAAAGGAGTAAGGTGATGTTAAAGTCTATATGTTTTTTTCTCGGGATAGCTGGCTTAAGTCTAGCGCCAATGTTAGGTGTAGGATTAAAGATTAGCAATCGCTTACATGCCATCCATTTTGGCCCTGGACCTACAGGCGATCAGGGGCAAGAGGTAGAGGAGGAGAAGCGGCAAAATCTTTATGCCATTAATTTTGGCCCTGGGCCTGATGGAGACCAAGAGGTAGAGGAGGATAAAAATGCGGATGAGACTGTTTAACGAATAGCTTTATTATTTTTCTAAAGATCAATACTAGAATTGAGAAGATAAGAACTTTACTTTGCATCCATTAAAAATAGTTACAACAAATAAAAATTAGGCTGCTAGATTGATGGGCATTATTTCACGGATTGGCAATTATTGTAGTGAGCGATCTTTCGCACGTATAAATGATGATCTTTTATTCGAAGAGGGTAGCGATGAGGATAGTGTCCAACCCTACAGAAGGCTGGAGGCTGGAAGCTTAAATCAGGTTCTTGGCAATCCCTCCCATCAAATTTCTAATGAAGAAAATGAGAGTGAATCTGAAAGGGCAAATGAGGGCATTGCTCCTTTAAGAGAGAATGATTTTGCAAACAGCTGCAAATCGACCTGGACAACAGCCTTACCTTTACTGTATGGATTGTCTGCCGGCATTATAGGTGCAAATGCAGCAAAATGGGATAATCGGCAAGTTGAGATGCTGAGTGCCGCCGGATTAGGAGCTACTTTACGTATCTATTCACACTATTGCTCTTCTGGAAAGATTGCGCAATGGGCCCCTCCTTTTTTCGCCAGTGTAGCGGCAGAAGGTTTATTTGCACTGACCAATTTCTACCTTAATTTGGATGATATGAGCCAAGAGGGAAGATTATTGCCCGGCTATTATGAAAATATCCTTAAAACTCTTGTTCGATCGATCACCTATGCTTCCACTGCTTTTTTTGTCACCCATAATATTTTAGCAAAACCTAAGGAATTACCTTCTCAGGATTCTGATCTACGTACTAGGCTTCTTATTTTAGGAGGATCAGCTAATAAAGTGGCTTTGGCTGTTCATTATTTAGCTTTGCTTTCCTTGGGAGCAACTCTCATCGTGACTAGCCAACAAATGCCTGAGAATTCTAGAAAAATTCTTCATTTAGATTTTGATGCAGGCATTTTAACTTTGAGTTATACGGCAGCCAATTTCATTTTTAGGTGTGGCTTAAAGGCTCATGATTGGTCGTTAGAAAATAATAGGTTCTACCGAGGATATTTTCAAGGTCTTGACAGAGAACCTACAGCACTTAAGAATAGAATTTTGATCCTTGCAAGAAGAACTCTTGAAACTTTTAGTGGAGTTTTGCCAGGATTTTTATTTCCCTTTAATGCCTCTCTTTCTTATGGTGCTCTTGGATGTCTAGGAGCCGCTACACGCGTTCTTCAAGAGAGAAGTTATGAAAGGTTGCATAGTTACACGAGAGTTACACGTTTAGAAATTACAGCTAGAAAGGCTGAATATGTTAAGACAGGCATTTTGTCTATCGCGCTTTTAGCTTTTACAATCGCATGCATGATGACCAATGATTGGCATACGGGTTCAGCAATGCTTACGCTTGGTTTAACTTCTGTGGGAGGATACTTATCAAGTAAGGCTGTTGAACTCTTAATTAGCCAGCGAAATTTGGACAATCGAGTGATCAATCAACTTGATTTTGAATTAAACGTCAATAGCTACGGGATCTTGTTCTTATATCTTTTTCTCCATACCAAGTTTATGCTTCTAAATTCTGATGTAGATGTATCGAGTGGTTTTAAATATGCGCTATTACTTTCTATGTATGGATTGCTAGGATTTAACTTAGGAAATAATCGTGCAAGATTTGGTAGTGTGCACAATTTAAATCCCGAAAATGCTTCAAGCTTTGCACTAGCGCAGGCCGCTAATAATTGCATGGAATATAGGAATTCTCATTGAGAAAATGTTTTTTCGCCAGGGCTTACAAAAATTTGCCACTCTTTTTCTTCGTTTAACCCTAAATAAAAAACAAAAACTCTGTTCTTATCTAATCAATAAATAAATGAGTTAAAGGTTCTTTTACATATTTGTTTAAATCTAAGCTTTTTATATTTAACTAGAGTGTTATGTAACTTTTTTTACTTGTAATTTTTATTTTAAAGCTTTAAGAATACCTGGAGGAATAAGCTTTAAAGCGAGATGGCCGGATGGTATTTTAAGTTTGTAAGTTTTTTTTGCCTGATCTATTTAAAGGTCTTAAGAAGTTTAAACATATATACATCGCTTCTGGCAAGGTGTTGTTTGTTTCTATGCTTTGCAAAGAGGGAAATAGGAATCTTAGCATGTAATAGAGCCAAATTTTTCTCTCTTTCCTGAAGTTCATAAAAAGGGGTGAGAGCAAAAAGCTAGATGTTTAAAAAAACTTGGCTAAAGGTTTTTTAAGGTTAAAAGATAAAGACATTCTGCTAATTATAATCTCTTCTGACAACATGGATAATTTCAATAATATTTAAAAATTAGGTTTATATATTTATGAGCATCAGTTCATTTATTAATCATTATAGGCATAGGTCCCTTGAAAATCATTTTGATTCTGACTTGGAGAGCAATGATGCCGAAAGAGCTACTTATCCTTATACTTCATTGGAAGGAGGGAGTGAGACAGAAGATTTTTTGTCTCCCAATCCTCCTGCTATCAATAGTGAGGTAGAACGTTTTTCTTCTTCGGATGAAGAAATTTCTGTAGGGCGTGCTTCTTCTCGTCCGATAAAGAAAAAAGCCATTAAGCGGCCTAAAGTGACTAAGCTGCCTAGCATGTGTAAATTAACATGGCAGACGACTCTCCCTTTTCTGCTTATCAGCTCCACCACATTGACTGCATTAAATGCTACAACCTGGGGCAACTCCCCTGTAGAAGTCTTAAGTGCTGCTGGATTGGGAGCTACCGTACGTCTTTATTCACATTACTGTACACCCAAGAAAGTCGCTCAATGGGTAAATCCTTTTTTTGCCAGTCTTGCAGCGGAAGGCTTATTTGCCTTTACCAATCTCTACCTTAATTTGGACGACATTTGTGAAGCTTTAGGTATTTCTTCCAATGATGCCTACCACATGAAAACGAGTATACGTGTGATCACCTACGCTTCCATGGCTTTCTTTGTAGCTCATAATATTTTAAACAAGCCCAGAAAGCTTCCTAAAAATGAATACCCTTGGGCAGTAGAAAATCGTAAAAGGCAGCTTATGTTGGGAGGAAAAGCCAATAAATGGGCTTTAACCGTCCACTATTTAGCTCTAGCTTCTTTTGGATCGGCACTTATCATTGCTAGTCAGCAAATGCCAGAAAATTCTAAAAAGATTCTTCACGTGGATTTTCATGCAGGAATTTTAACTTTAAGTTATACAGCAGCTAATTTCATCTGTAGATATGGCTTAAAGGCTCACGATTGGATGATAGAAAACCGCTATAAATATAAAGAGTATTTACGCGAAATTGAGGATCATCCCAAGACACTCAAAAATAGACTTCTGAGTATTGGAAGAAGGACGCTTGATACAGTAGGCAAAGTTTTACCAGGCATTCTATTTCCCTTTAACGCTACTCTTTCCTATAGTACTTTAGGTTGTTTAGGGGCAGTTACCCGCGTTTTGCAAGAAAGAGATTATGAAAGATTAGATAGCAAAACAGGCGCAAGTCGTTTAGAAATCACTGCTCGAAAAACAGAGTATGTTAAAACAGGTGTTCTATCGCTGGCACTTTTAGCTTTTACAATTGCTTGCATCATGACAAATGATTGGCATACAGGTTCAGCCATGCTTACACTTGGTTTAACTTCTGCAGGTGGATATGTAACAAGCAAAGCTGTCGAACTCTTAATTAGCCAGCTAAAGTGGGATAATCGACTCATCAATCAACTTGATTTTGAGTTAAACGTTAATAGTTATGGAATTTTATTCTTGTATCTCTTTCTTCATACAAAATTTATGCTTTTAAATTCTGATGTGGCTGTTTCAAGTGGTGTTGAATATATGCTATTGCTTTCTATGTATGGGCTACTAGGATTCAATCTAGGAAATAATCGTGCTAGATTCGACAGCATACGGAATCTTAATCCAGAAAATGCTTCACCTTTTGCTTTAACGCAGTTAGCTAACAATAGTATGGAATATGCTCTTAAATAAAGCATTTAACCTGGGAAGTGAAAGAGATGTTTTTTAAAGTCTTATTTTACCCCCTTTAAAAGAATAAGGGTTGATAAACACTTTGTCATTTAAATAAATATCTTTTTAAGTGACAAAGTGGCTGACAATTTTTTAAATAATCAGGATTCTTGCGTAGGTAGCAAATGGAATATTTCCTATTATTTTCAATCCTATGCACATGCAGCTTTCATATAAGTAGCTTTACATCCAATGGCTAGCCTTTCCAAATTAATTATTCTTGTCCGCGCATTCCCTTAATGCCGATAGCAAGCTATTTAAAGTTCCATCTTCTTGTCATTTACCTAGACACCGATGAGTAGCAGCTCTTGATCCCCAATTTGGTCCTTTAGGAAAATCACAACAACGTGACCCTTTAATCAAAATCCAAAATAAGCTGTTACAAATTTTTCTGCAGAGAGTATAAGGTTTTCTCTTTTAATTTTTTGGATGATTTTGCGGCAAAAGCAGTTGTAAGATTCTCCATTGGGTGTCTGTAAGTCCTTCAAATCTTCCTGGCATATGTCTTCTCTTTTTTAAAAAAAAGAAATGTATACATCACAAATTTAAAATCTTCAATATTAAAAGGATATGTTTATAGGGTTAATAATTATCTTCGCAAGGTTTAAATTGCTTATTCTCTTAGAGAATGCAAGAATTAGCGCCCTCTTGCCAAAATATGGAGAGGTTTTAATCAATTGATTTAGCTAATAAAGATGAGCGATGAATAGGATCAGCAAACCTTTTGAAAAAAAGCCACCAGGCTTTTTTCTAAGAAGATTGATTTAATTCCTAGAATTATCAATCAGTGATAAGGGTGGCTTTAAAATCCCATTAAGTTAGGTAACGCTGAAGCTTATTTCGTTACTTCTTCTTATATCTACTTTCCTCCTCCTTATGATTGCTTCCCGTCATGCTGTACATACAATTCGTGAATAGGTATATTCAAGCCTTTCATTACAAAAGGTACAATATGCTCAAAAAACGTTCACAAGTAGCTAAAAAGGACTGTTGGAATGTAGAATCTCTTTATCATTCTTTAGCCGATTGGCAAAAAGATTTCATCTCCGTAGCTGAAATGGATAAATCTCCTCATTGGCCTCAGCTAGCTCGCTTTAGAGGCAAGCTGGGAAAAGATGCTAAAACTCTTGAAAAAGCATTGGAAGTGCTCTTTGACATTTCTAGAAAGCTCTCTAAGCTATATACCTATGCCCACTTACGTCATGACGAAGATATTACTAATGATGAATATAAAGCAGCTTTGGCTAAAATTACTCATTTACATCATGCTTTTAACCAGGAAAGCGCCTGGTTTGAGCCTGAACTTCTTGCTTTACCGGGTGCAGAGTTAAAAAAGTTAAGAGCAGCTGAGATTTTAAAAAGCTATCGTTTTTACCTAGAAAAAATTGTTCGACTGAAAAAATATACTTTATCAGCAGAAAAGGAAGAGCTAGTAGCCTTGTCAGGGGAAGCACTGTCTACAGGAGTTAAAGCTTTTTCTGCTATCAATGATGCAGATTTTAAATTTGAAAAAGTGAGCGATAGCCAAGGAAAAAAGCATGAATTGACGCAATCTTCCTATGGAGTATTCATACGGGAGCAAGATCGCACTTTGCGGAAAAATGCTTTTGAGCAGATGCATAGCAAATATATGCAGCATGAGAATACTATGTGTGAATTATTAAATGGAAATGTGCAAGCTCATATTTTTAATGCTCGGGCCCACAATTTCCAATCATGTTTGGAGGCTTCACTTCTGCCGAAAAACATCGACGTAGAGGTTTATCATTCCTTGATCTCTGCCGTCAATGCAAATGTAGATGTTCTTCATCACTACATCCGCTTGCGGGAAGAATTTTTAAACATAGGCCCTCTTCATTTGTATGATATGTATGTTCCTTTAGCTAGCCACGTAGATATAAAGATGAGTTACGAAGAAGCAGAAGAGGCTGTAATAGAATCGGTTGCACCTTTAGGAACAGAATATCAAAATATTTTAAAAAGGGGGCTTATAGAGGAACGATGGGTAGATCGATATGAAAACATAAATAAGCGCTCTGGAGCCTACTCAAGTGGTTGCTACGATAGTATGCCTTATATTTTGATGAATTATAAGGGGCTTGTAAGAGATGTTTTCACGCTTGCGCATGAAGCAGGCCATAGCATGCATAGCTACCTAAGTCGTAAAAATCAGCCTTATCAATATGCCGATTATCCCATTTTCTTAGCAGAGGTAGCTTCTACATTTAATGAAGACTTATTAATGCGTTATCTGCTTAAAAAAGCTCAATCTAAAGAAGAGAAAATATTTTTGCTTAATCAGCAGATTGAAGATATTCGTGCTACATTATTCCGTCAAACCATGTTCGCTGAATTTGAACTTTTTATTCATGAAAGAGCCGAAAAGAATATACCTCTTACCCCAAAAATGCTTAAAGAGCAATTCTTCAAGCTTAATGTGAATTATTTTGGTCCTGCCACAATCGATCGCTTAATAGAGTACGAATGGGCAAGGATTCCTCATTTTTACTATAATTTTTATGTTTATCAATATGCTACAGGCATTAGTGCCGCTTTAGCCCTCTCAGAAAAAGTTTCACAGGGAGGTAAAAAAGAACGTGATGCTTATCTATCTTTTTTAAAGAGCGGCTCTAGTCAGTATCCGATCGAGTTATTAAAAAAAGCTGGAGTAGATATGCGCTCGGCTGCACCTGTTGAATCAGCCATTCATAAATTTCAAGAGCTGGTAAAAGAATTAGCTTCTTTGCTAGGCAAAAAAAAGAGCGTAGCTAAAAAAACTACCAAAAACAAAAGTTAGAGGTTTTTAGCACTTTCTGTTGTTGATTGCTAAATTTAGCTTGCGAAAATTTAATCTCTTAAAATATAGTGAGGCTTCTATCCTCTGGAACATGTATTTAAATCTTGCAAAGTAGGGAGTTTTTATGGAACAGACACAAACAAAAGAAAAACAAAACTTGAACATCAAATTTAAGCCTCTAGGTAACAGAGTGCTTGTTCGTCGTCTTGAGCAGGAAGAAAAGTTGAAAGGTGGCATCATTTTGCCGGACAGCGCAAAGAAAAAGCAAGAGCAAGCCAAGGTTGTAGCCATTGGTACTGGTAAAAAAGATAAAAAGGGGCAGTTGATCCCTATCCCTGTAAATATAGGCGATATCATTATTATGGAGAAATATTCAGGCCAAGATATCAAACTAGAAGATGAAGAGTATGTCATCTTAAAGGCAGATGATATTATTGGTATTGTAGAATAACATAGGTTCAAGGAGAAACAGATTATGACCGCGAAAGATATTAAATTTAAAGAAGATGCTCGTCAAAAGATTCTTAAAGGTGTGCGCATTCTTGCTGATGCCGTAAAAGTTACACTAGGTCCCAAAGGACGCAATGTGATTATTGATAAAGCATATGGAACACCTCACATTACAAAAGATGGTGTAACCGTAGCTAAAGAAATTGAGTTGGAAGACAAGCATGAGAATATGGGCGCCCAAATGGTGAAAGAAGTAGCTAGTAAGACAGCTGATAAAGCTGGAGACGGTACAACTACCGCTACAGTGCTTGCTGAATTTATTTATGCTGAAGGTCTTCGTAATGTGGCTGCAGGAGCAAATCCGCTCAGTTTACGCCGTGGTATTGAAAAAGCTGTCAAAGCAGTTGTTAAAGAATTACAATCCCGCAGTAAAAAAGTTCAAGACTCTAAAGAGATTGTTCAGATAGCCACTATCTCTGCCAATAATGATCAGCAGATTGGAGAAATCATAGCTAAAGCCATGGAAAGGGTGGGGAAAGACGGAACCATCACGGTCGAAGAAGCTAAAGGCTTTGAGATGACTCTTGATGTAGTCGAAGGAATGAATTTTGATCGAGGCTATCTTTCTGCTTATTTTATGACCAATCCAGAAACCCAAGAGTGTGTATTAGAAGATGCTTTTGTGTTAGTCTATGAAAAGAAGATCTCAGTTTTAAAAGAATTTATTCCTATCTTGCAAGCTTGTGCTGAAAGCGGAAGGCCTCTGCTTGTTATTGCTGAAGATGTAGAAGGGGAAGCATTGGCTACCTTAGTAGTAAATCGTCTGCGCACGGGGCTAAAGTTTTGTGCAGTAAAAGCTCCAGGATTTGGCGATCGTCGTAAAGCCATGTTAGAAGATATTGCTATTTTAACCGGTGCTCAAGTGATCAGCGAAGAACTTGGCATGAAGCTCGAAAGTACAACATTAGAGATGCTAGGCCGCGCTAAGAAAATTATCGTTAATAAAGACGAAACAACGGTTGTTGAAGGCATGGGCGATAAGAAAAAGATAGAGGAGCGTGCATCCCTTATCAAACGTCAAATTGAAGAAACGGATTCTGATTATGATCGTGAAAAGCTACAAGAACGATTGGCTAAGATAGCCGGTGGTGTTGCTGTAATCCGTGTGGGTGCAGCTACCGAAGTGGAAATGAAAGAAATGAAAGATCGTGTCGATGATGCGCATCATGCCACTGCCGCTGCAGTAGCGGAAGGGTACTTACCTGGTGGGGGTGTAGCTTATATACGTTGTGTACCTTCCGTTCTAAGCTTAGCAGAAAGCTTAGAGGGTGACGAAAAAACGGGCGCAAAAATTATTGCTAAAGCACTTAGCGCTCCACTTCGTCAGCTAGCAGAGAATGCAGGTCAAGAAGGTTCAATTATTCTTCAGCAAGTAGAAAAATTATCAGATGCTCAAGGATACAACGCTTTAACAGGTGAATTTACCGATATGATCAAAGCGGGAATTTTAGATCCTACAAAAGTTGCTCGATGTGCATTAGAGAATGCAGCCTCAGTAGCTGGTTTGTTAATTACTACAGAAGCACTCATTGCTGATGTTGTAGATGAAAAAGCTGCCCCTGCCATGCCTCCTGGAGGGATGGACTACTAAAATATAAAAGCGGCAATTTATTTTGCCGCTTTTTCTTGCCAAATATTAAGCTTATTATGTAATATACCGCTTTCTGATCCGGAATAGCTCAGCGGTAGAGCAGTGGACTGTTAATCCATTGGTCGTAGGTTCGAATCCTACTTCCGGAGATTTCTTAATAAATGTAACACTGCAAGTGACGCAAAAAAACGGCTCAAGCAGTATTACAGACATCTTTTTACCATCCAATTTCAAGTTCGAAAAGACGAAATTCAACAATTGTTGTTTTTCGCTCATCTTCGAGCTCATGAAAAGTTCCTTTGCTCGTTTTGCCACATCCAATGCTATTTTTGCCTTGATTAAACAGGTTTTACTGGCGTTGGCATGTGCTTCATCCTTGAGGTTATCTCTCCATGTCCCTTCTTATATTTTTCGAGCTTGTAATGATACGTGTCAGAATCAAGCGCTCCATCCAGATGCATATCAATGAGCTTGAATAGAGAGTTTTGAATATGAGGTAGCTCTTTACAAAGTGCGTCTTGGGAATGTTTAAAAAATTTTTGTTCATGTGTATAAGATTTTTTAAGCTAGGTCACAATCTCTTCAATTGCTGCATCGGGTAGCTGAATCTGATCAAGATATCCGCTTAGAGGAGTTAAAAGCTGCTCCTCTCTAACCCAAATCTTTTGGCATGTTCGCTTGGAGTTATTGCAGCTGTAGTAAATATATTTTTGCTTTTTAATATCTCCAGTGACAGTGCAGCCACAGTGTTCGCACATAATCAACCCCCTAAAAAGAATGGGATGACGCGCATAGCGACCAGAAGCTTTATTGTGGCCTGCCATAATATCCTATACTTGGCCAAATAGGCCTTCAGATCGGATATCGATGGCAGATATAGCTCTCCTTTTACGCACATAACGTTGAAGTAAAAAGGATTCTTAAGGGTAATTCCAATTCGACTAGCTCCTAATGGATTTCCTTGAGCGTTTCGCAATCCTAGCTATTCATTTCATCAGCAATTGTTTGAAATAAGTGAATGCCAATGGCATAAAGTTCAAACATTTTAATAACAAAAGTGGCATTCTGAGGATCAACCTCGATCGCCTTCTTGCCGGTAGGCAGGGTAACGTTCTTGTACTCAAAAGTTGCCTTTGCGATCCATTCACCATTTCGTACGCTTTGAACCTCTATATCTAGAATGGATAAGTGAAAAAAGAATATGAAGCTACCGAGAAAAAGACGATTAAAGAAATATTGGATGCTTACTCAAAATTGCATACTCTGCTTGATGAGCAAAATCTAACAGAAGTTCAAGCCATCCAAGAAAGGATCTCATCTATTGGAAGCGTACTCGAATTTCAAGATAGCCATATATTCGCCATGCCGCCTTACTATGAAATAGCCTATGATAGGTTAAAGAATCTTTGCTATCGGCTCCTTGAACGAGGACATAGCAATACCGTAAAGCAATTTGGCGAGCTGATAGTGATCAATAAATTCCTTGTTGATCCTAAACCTCATGAAGTCTTAAGGGTTGCTGAAATCTCATGTACACTATTTCCCTTTCACTCCTTTAAGAAGTAAGCTGTTTGATCTAGGTAAAGCGTTCTCTTGAGACGAAGTCGCTTTTTCATGCGCAATCTGGGAATATTTAGTTCTAGCAGAGTGGTGTTGGGACATGCCATTCATTTTTTAGAGGAAAGAGAGCTTGAATATGTAAATGCTGAAATTTGTGCATAAAGTAGGTTTTTGCTAAATCTTCGCCAGAAACCCTTCTATGTATTGAAGATTTTGCAACAGGTGCAACGATCCCTATATTTTTAGAGAGAACAAAACTTAAAGATATTTTCTTCGATATTTTCTTTAGCCAAAAAAGCACTCATAAACTAGCTAAGCGGTCAAATCGAATCATCTTAGCTGACCAATCAATTGGCACCGTCTTAGAGAAAATATAAATGTTTACCCAAAATTCGGGGCTACCCGTTCCATGTATGAGAAAAAGGAGAACCATTTGAAAAAAGAGATTATTAGCAAATTAAGCAAAAGCTTTGAGGAAAGCAGTCCATATTGAACAAGGCTTTGAATATTGGATGGCTAGGGACATACAGGAGCTTCTAAAATACAATGATTAGATAAAGTTTCTTAAAGTTATCGAGAAAGCAAAAACTGCCTGCCAAAACTCTGGCTAGCCTGCAATCAACCATTTCGGTGACATCACCAAAATGGTCAAGTTAGGAGCAGGAAGCGAAAGAGAAATCCTTGATATTATGTTGTCCCGCTATGCATGTTATTTGGCGGCACAAAACGGCGATCTACGCAAAGACCCTATTGCTTTTGCTCAGAGCTACTTTGCCTTGCAGACAAGAAGACAAGAACTTTTAGAAAAACATATTCAAATGTTAGAGCGGTTAGAAGCAAGATAAAAATTGACTCAAATCGAGAAAGAACTCTCTTTGAGTCTTTATAAGCATGTATTTGATGATCAAGGATTTGCACGCATATCTGGTAAAGGCGATCAAGCACTTTTTGGTGGTAATACAACTATCCAGATGAAACGCAAATTAGAAGTACCAAAATCTTGACCTTTAGCGGATTTCTCGCCGCCGATTACTATTAAAGCAAAGGATTTTGAAATCTTCTTCTCTTAATCTGGTTTTTGTTGTTGTTTTGCCCTTCATGCTTACTCGCATCAGTTTTGCCATCTCTTAAGGTTAGTCGCTGGACGAGAGGAGTTGGCAAATGGAGATCTTATTCCCTTAAGAATATTTTTGCCTTTTGATTATAAATTGAAGTGAAGCTATTTATGGATTAATGAAATTCAGTCAAAAGTTCGTAACATAGCCAGCAACTGAGTTTTCTTTACTAAAAAATCTCTTCAGATTATGAAGCTGTCTTTTAGGTGGCTATAGTGTTCATGTATTTCGAAAGGAATGCATATAGGATCTCTAATAAAAAATTCGTCATCTTCAATGATTAATTTTTCTCTCCAATATTCCAGTAGATTGAAGTTTTGTAAATGAACTTTCAATTTAGCAAGAATCGTTTCTAGTGAATATTTATGATAGATCTCATCTTTTTCTAGGGCGCGAAGAAGAATGATGAGGTAAAGTTTTTTGTCTGGATAGTTTTTGGATAATTGTGAGAATAAATACCGCTGACAAAGGCCTATTCTGAAACGGGGAGACCAATGTGTCAGAAGTTGAGAAAAGAAGTCACAAAAATCATCGATTTCATTAGGATCATTCGGCATAGCTTCGATGTTTTTAGTAAGATTCTTTTCTGTGCTTTCTAAATCAAGGGAGAAAGAATGAAAACTCATAGGAAAGCTCAAAGACATATCATCATAAATACGACAGTATTCAAGAGCATCTGTAGAAAGAGGGATCTTTTTTTCAAAAGCTAAAGCTTGAAGGAAAATATTTTCTATACGGATAGCTTGCTTATGTGCAGGCCAAAATGCTGAAAACCTATCTCGATTAAACGGAACTCCCCTTTCCCATTTCATAGATAGCATTTCAAATACCTCATGGGCTTTAATGCAAGCTTTTTCATCTCCAACGGTATTAAAATATAGTTGGTAACCTAACTTCCCATGATTGAGTCGCTTCATGTGCTGCGTGATCGATTCATCAGAAATTTTTTGACAAAGAGCAAGAACTTTTTCTTTAAATAGCTTGGTCATTTCAGGGGTATTTTCAGCAACGCTAAGACGTTTGATTTCAAAAAATTGGTGATATTCTTCTCGCTGCCTTGCATCCCATAAAAGAGATAAGCGAAAGAAGATCCAAGTAATGAAATCTAAAAATTTCTCCCTTCTTGTTTGGGAAAAAATTAATACATTAAAAGAAGGTGATTTTATTGAATTGATTTCCATAATATAATACTGCTCTTTTTGTTTCGGAAAAAATTGATATATTAAAAAGTTAATTCTAGGATTTGTTTTTATAATATAATTACTATAATGAAATAAACTTAAATTGTAAATAGTATATTTCTGCTAACTCACTCAATAAATATAATATTTTTGGTTCAATAAATTAATTCCTTAGAATCTAAATTAATCTCAAATTAAGCCCCATCGCGACGCAGAGAGAAACAAGTATATGCCACTTTGGGTTGCCTGTGCCTGAAAGAGTCTTATAAAGACTTTCGCGCCCTACGTGTCAAGCGACATGATAAATTGACCCCCTGGCGACATGAACTTTTGACCCCCACCTCTGGCCGGCGACACCAACAATTGACCCCCAGCCATAGCAAAATTTGCCCCTTCCTCCACTAAAATTGGAGAATGTAAAAAATATGCAAGAATACAATTGTTCCCCGGATAATTTAAATCCTCAAGGGGAACTTATGAAACAACAAGAAGATGTGGAGTGTATACTAACCTTGCATACACTGGGATGGGGCCACAAACGTATTGCTAAGGAACTTGGTATCAGTAAAAACCCTGTGAAAAAATACCTGAAACAAAAAGGCTGGGTTCCTTATAAAAGTCCAAAACGGAAAAAAGTTACCTCTGGACTTGAAGATCGAATAAAGGAATACTTTTTTATACATAGAGGAAATGCAGACGTGGTTCGGCAAGAACTTCTAAAAAACCATTCTCGCCATATTTCTCTTCGCACTATTGAACGAGCGGTAAAACCTTTTAGAGATGAGCTACAGGTAAAAGCTCAAGCCACTCTAAGATTTGAAACACCACCAGGAAAACAACTACAAATTGATTTTGGTTCTACTCGCCTATACATTCAAGATAAACTCACTCAAGTCTTCTTGTTTGTTGCCACCCTTGGTTTTTCAAGAAGAATTTACGTTAAGCCTTTTTTACATGAACAACAATCGTCTTGGTTTAAAGGAATAGAGGAAGCCTTTTTCTGGCGGTACTACCGATGAGGTGCTTGTAGATAATGCTAAAAGTTTAATAACCAAACATCATGCGCTTACTAGAGAAGTCCAATTTAATGAGCGTTTTACTGCTTTTGCAAATTACTGGAGATTTTGTCCTACAGCCTGCGTTCCTTATCGTGCCAAAACAAAGGGTAAGGATGAGAGAGCTATAGGGTATGTTAAACGCAATGCTATCGCAGGGCACAAGTTTGCTAGCTGGGAATCTCTCGAAAGTCATTTAGAGCATTGGATGCACAATATTTCTGATCAAAGGCTCCATGGTACTACGCGTAAAATACCCTTGAAAGTATTTGAAGAGATGGAAAAAGATGCTCTTCACCCTTTAAAGGGAAAACCACCCTTCCTGCAGATTCGAGAACTTGACCGAATCGTTCATAAGGATGCTTGTATGGAGATCGATACGAATAGATATAGTGTTCCTTGGAAGATAATTAAGGAACGGGTCTTTGTTCAGCTAATAGAAAATGAGGTTCGCATCTTCTATAAGCAAACTGAAATTGCTCGTCATGTAGAATGCAAAGGAAAATATCAAAATATTCTTAACCTGAGCATTTTAAAGGAATTGTAGGAACCTTTCGGCCAAAAGAGCATGAAGAGATTAAGTGTGTAGAAAATTTAAATTTTATGGATGCGGAGTTATCTAGGCCTCTTGCGGCTACGAAAGGTTAGTAGGAGGTAGCTGGTCATGATAATAGAACAAAACAGGCTTGATTCTATGCTAACTCGGCTAAAGCTTCTAGCGATCAGAGATAGCTTAGATTATTTGCTCGATCAAGCTATTGAGCAAAAATTGACACTCAGAGAAAGTTTACGATTGCTTGTTGAACATGAATTATCCTGTAAAGAGGAACAACGGATTAAAATGGCGATAAAGATTGCAAAATTTCCATGTGTTAGGACATTAGAAAATTTTAAATTTGAGAGCCAGCCAATACTGGATAGTAGGCAAATCAAAGAACTTTCTGCTTGTCGTTGGATTGCCCATGGGGAAGCCGTGTTATTTCTGGGGCCTCCAGGTGTGGGGAAAACCCATCTTGCTATTGCATTAGGTAGAGAGGCCATTCTTAAGGGTTATTCAACATTATTCATTTCAGCAACGGCTCTTCTTACTCGGCTTTCGAATGCTCATAAAAAAGGGCAATTAGAAGAAGAGTTATGCCAGGTAAGTAAGCTTAAGCTCTTAATTGTTGATGAACTTAGCTATTTGCCTTTTGAAGCCGATGCAGCTCATTTGTTTTTTCAGCTTGTTTCCAGACGTTATGAAAAAGGCAGCATGCTCATCACAAGCAATCGATCAGTAGGAGAATGGGGCACAGTTTTTGGAGATAGTGTAGTAGCAACAGCAATATTAGATCGTCTTCTTCATCACAGTCAGGTGGTTACCATTCGTGGAGAAAGTTATAGACTGCGCGAAAAAATGCGTTCGGGACTTGTAAAACGTGGCGAGTCAACGAACGAGAAAAAATAAAACTAGGAGGAGGGGGCAAATTTTGCTATGGCTGGGGGCCAATTTGTCATGTCGCTTGACACCTACGTAAGCCTTTTTAGCGAGAGCACCAATACCACCTTGAGCTTCTGCGACATTGCGGAGAGCAATAAGAAAGAGTTGCTGAGACTCTTCATCACCTTTAAGGCTTTCTTCCAAAGTATCGTTTAGATGCACAACGGCTTCATCCTGATCTTTAAGCTTTTCAAGAAGCCAATCTTGATATTTCGTACTTCTTCTCATAAACTGCTTTTTTAAACGGTTGCATTTACCAGTTTAGCAAGTGTGTGAAGGGTAGGATTTTTGCTTTTAAAGGCATGATATAGGGTCGTTCTAGGTAAATCATGCTCTCTAGCAAGTTGGCTTTTATTCTTGGCACTAATATGAGCTTCCAGAATTTCAATCACACCATCAGGATCATTTTCTTTTAAGCACTCCCAAACAGCTTTTGCAATAAGCTCTTCATCTAAAAGATCTTTCATTGGATTGTATTCACGAGGCGTTCTCTTAAATTTAGTCATAAACCCACTCTTTGTAAATTTTTTCTGCCTGTTTGATGTCTTTAGTTTGGCCATTTTTATTTCCCCCTAGCAATAGTAATACCTGGCTTACTGGGATCAAACAGTAATAGATTCTTCGTCCATTATCCCATCGAAGTTCCCAAACATGGTCTCTTACTTGTTTGTGATCTCCAAAATGCCCTTCTTCTTTGATATTATCGATTCGTTTAGCAATTTGAACTCGAGATTTTGCGGGTTCCCTCTCAAGCCATTCTTCAAACTCATTTGTTACGAGTATTTTGTATTTTCTCTTCATTGTACCATATATTGAACAACTAATCTACCAACAAAAGCTACTTCCAACTCTATCCATTTCCTGATTAAGGAAGCATCCTTTAAGATACATTTGTTTTCAATTAAAATTTAAGCGTTTAAAAATGAACAAGATGTGAGGTTTTTTTTTAAGAGTAATCCAGTCAAAAGTTCGAAGTGCATCCCCAGTAACTGGAGATTTGTTAATTTATGCAATACTGCAAGTGATGCAAAAAAAAGCTTAAGCAGTCTCATAAGCATCTTTCTTTCATCCAATTTTAAATTCAATAAGTCAAAATTTAAGTTCTACCTTTTTTAGGTAATGCCATACAAAAAAGCCATTAAATAATTAGGAGTGACTTGGCAAAATTATGTTTTTTAATTAAAATGCGAAGTTTACTTAAAGATCTAACTTATCATTAGGGCTTCTTTTCTGTTGAAGGCGTGCTAAAGTTTTGCAATAAGTAATATTTGCCATGTTGCCTTGCTGCGAAATAGGCCACAATAGATTGAAGATTCTATGTCGCCAATTCCTCAAGCGAAATCTTTACGAGAGAGCAAAGAAATTTGGAGAAATTAAGGTATTTAACCTATCTTGCATTAGGCCCTACTTTCATATCTGTAGGAGCCTGAGAAGTTCACGTTCCTTATTTCATTTTCAATTTTTTAAAAATTCAATTATTCGCCTTAAGCAAAGCTTTCTGAGGGAATGAAGGTATCTTACTTAAGCATCGTATGAGAGTGCTTAGCCTTAGCAGAATAGTCTTAAAGCAGGTTGCTTACTATTATAAAAAGAGAGAATTGGTATGGGGGAAGCCTGAATCAAAGGCTCGCCATCCTTCACCCTAGTCTATTGAGTTTTCCCTAAATGATAAAAAGTTGGCTCGGATATATAAAATGGTTCCAAAAAAGAGGAATGGATCTTTATCTTCTGTAATCTCTTCTCTGCCATCCGTAGAATGAGGAAAACTATTCAAAAACTTTACCTCAGCTAGCTAAGGGCCTCAAAATATCAGCGTTAACGTCTTTTCGCCCGGTGTTATCTTGACAAATTTTCATCTAGTAAAAATTCAATGAGATCTCTTAAAGACGAATTAAATTATAAGGATTCAATGGAGTAAGAAAGGACTGCATATTCCTTAACGTCAATGCAAACCTTAAGGAAATGGCTCAAAACAGTCATGTTTTTTCATTTCAAAGTTTTAATGATTGAAATCAATTTACTGAAGGGAGGATCTATCTTAAGCTATCGGGAGGGAGAGACTGTTAAAAAAGCGAAAGATAGGGCACTAAGGATTTGAAATATCGGCACTCACACTAGAATAGAATGCTTGGGAAGGACATAATTTTTTGATCATGCTAAGTCAGTATGAGTAAATCTGATAAGCCGGCTTACATTAACAAGCCAAGAGAAGTAAAACTAAAGGAAAGTTTAAAAGAGTTGTTGTTTTCTTCTCTGTAGGGAGGGGCTATCGAGGAGTAAATATGCCAATTAATAGAGGTTTAAGCTTTTTTTTTGAAGCGGCGCAGACTATACTAGGTAAGTCGCCTATTTGTTAAATAGGCTTTCTTTTAAGGCTTGCTAGTAAGATTCTCGGTTAAGCCTTAACTGTTTTACTTTCCAAATAGCAAATAATTTTATAAATAACTATCTTGTTTAGATATGAAATATCCAAATAAACACCAACTTTAAGGAGGATAAAATGTCGCCCTTTCAAAAAGTGTTGCAATTTAGATTTTCTAATTTTATTAAACTTTCTCTATCTTCTCTTTTTACTATAGGAGGAGTATGGTGTCTTTTTATCGCGCTCGCTTATACCGGCTTTCCTTTTGCCGAAATAAAAGTAGAGAAGTTTTTCGATCTTGGCTTTTTTTCAGTCTCAATTTTCGGCCTTATCATATTTTTAACCATGATTCCTTTTCAAGCAGTACAGGAAAGGTTATCGCCCGGTTTTTTCTCGCGCATTTCTAGTAATCCGAGAGCCCATTTCGGCTTATATATCTTAATCACTTCAGCTATTATTTGCTTCCTTGTAATAGCTCTTCAGCAAATACCCATCATAGAAAAATATTTAAGTGAGTTATTTTTGGCGCTGACCGTGTCCATTATTTTTGCCATTATATTTCACCATTGTTGGGTAATTCGCCATCTTTATCAACCTTATGTTGTTTATAATCATATTAAAGAGCTTAAAGGAGAGGAACCGGCAGAAGAAACCTGGCTAGAGCTGTTCGAATGTGTATACAAGGCAATCAAACAAGGGCGAGTCAGCGATGCTAGAAATATTATCAATGTAATTACTCATAATTTTACTCAAGATGTTACTAAAAAAGAAAATAGGATGCTTTATGAGGATCTGATCAACTTGTATACCATGGCTCGTGAATGTCGGCCGATTGCGCGTTTAATGGAAAAGAAATGGCCTTTTCTACTTAATAAATAGAGGCTTCGAGGAGAGGTGTGGCAAAAGCCCCCTATAAAAGGAAGAAATTTTAAAGAATAAATGCCTTTCAAACATGTTATAAAGTGCAAGTTGTAATAAAAGTTTTATTTAATCCTCATCATATTAAACAATTTTCATTCAAGAAATCCTTAAAAGTAACTCTATAAATCGTTAACTGACTTACTATTCTAAAAATTTTGAGGGGGGGAAAAGAAAATATTCTAAAATTAAGCCGTTCATGGGTGCATTAAATGGCTGAGGCTGAGGGAATGATAGGAATCTAAAAGCGCAGCAAATGGAAATAATAGCTATTTCCTCCTGCTTTTGGTTTTGCAGATGCCTGTATAATTGCACCTAATGCTCGGTATCTTTCGTGACCGCTTGAGCTTTAAGAAGGATGAAGAGCACTCGTTAATGATATTTTTAAATATTACCGCTTGGCTAACGGGGAGATAAAATGAGCAATAAAATAAAGTGTGTTAATAAAAGCCAATATTTACAGATTTTACGAGAAATAAAAGAGAGAAGAAAAAATGATGCGACCTGCTCAATCAAATTTACGGATTATCTAAGAAAAGGCAATTATTCTTTAGAAGTAGTCTCTCTGGACTTAAAAGAGATGGGAATGACTGTAAATCCTATAGAGGGAATGGGATTAAAACCTTATTGGGGCACTGATATCCTAACGCACGTACATTTTAACAGTATTACCTTCAAGAATTGTAACTTCAAATACATAAATTTAACAGGCTCTTTATTTAAAGACTGTTGCTTCATAAAGTGCAATCTCAATCATGCTGCGTGGCTTAAAATCAAAATGATAAACACATCTTTTGATGGTTGTGCAATGAGTGAGGTGGGTTTAGCTGGTAGTAGCTTAAACAACATAAAATTTAGTAATTGTGATTTAAAATATGTAGATTTCTATGGAAGCAATCTTAAATCGGTAGATTTCATTTCTTCTATCTTGACCGGTAGCAATTTCCTAGAAGTTGAAATTGACGAGAGTCGTAGCAGTAATTTTATAGATTGCGAGCTAACGGACTGTTTACTATTTGATGCTAAACACAAGTTTAATAGGATGGGAGGAAAAGGATATGCGGTTACTAAACCTACCATTCTCATTCCGTGGAGTTTTTGTCAGCCTGGGTTGACTGCTACTAAAGTAAACTTAGCCATAAAAGAGGTAGAGGGTATCCCTGTAAAGTATAATTACTTGATGGATAATATTAATCTTCTCCTCTTAGACCAGCAGGTAAAAAATCAAATTAGATTAATCCAGAAAAATTCCTCTTTCTGTACAAGCATCCCAGGACAAATTATGAAAGGGATAAGGGATGATCAACTAAAGCAATTAGAAAATTCTGAAATATACAAGATCTATTCTATAGCTGTTAAGCTTTCTTCTTATGTCGATGCTATCATTTTACCTGGAGGAGCTGATCTGGAACCAGAATTTTATGGAGATAAAAAAGACCCTCACACCCATACTGATTCTGATTATAGAAGAAGTTTATTAGAGTTTGGATTGATCCAACAAGCCATAATAAAAGGCATTCCATTAATGGGCATTTGTAGAGGCTCACACGTAGGCAATGTTTTTTATGGAGGCACATTGAAACAACATGTTGAAGGGCAAGTAAGCCGCCAAACATACCATACTGAAGAAGTTTCTGCGGGTCATTCTCGCGGCCTATTAAGAGAAGTAGTCAATGGCAAATTTAGTAGTATTTCTGCCCATCACCAAGCTTTGGATAGGATCGGCGATCACTTAGAAGAAATCATTGTTTATCCAAGCGAAAAAGAAGAAATCCCTAAAGCTTTGGAGAGTGATAGGGGAAGAAGCC
The DNA here is from genome assembly GCF_000813665.1 of Neochlamydia sp. EPS4. Classification (NCBI taxonomy): domain Bacteria; kingdom Pseudomonadati; phylum Chlamydiota; class Chlamydiia; order Parachlamydiales; family Parachlamydiaceae; genus Neochlamydia; species Neochlamydia sp. EPS4. The sequence goes on from NZ_JSDQ01000061.1 coordinate 75,313, forward strand.
CTAAAATTTTTCTTCAATTTCATCCTGAGTATTTCGTTGATGCTGAAGTAAAAACAGGAGCTACTGCTAATGTAAAAATATCTAAAGAAAACAAAAAAATATTTAAAGCTTTCTTAGAAACTGTAAAACTAACCAAGAAGAGAAAAAGATGGCGAAAAGCATTAAAGAAATTGTAACGGAGCGTGTGATGATAAAATAGATTTATGTCCAGGTTAGCATTATTTTTTAAGGCTTGCCTAGATAAATAAAAAAATCAAGGATTTAATAAAAATATTTCTATTTATGTTCTAGGCCGGGTCATGCGTGAAAAGCAGATCGTCAATAAGCTGTTATTACCTCTAACTACATAAGCTTTATAGTCTTATTATTTAAAATTTTTCAATCCATAGGAGGATTAGCATGGACACAAGGAATGATGAGTGAAGGGTCCGGATTGCTAAGGAAAGTTTTAAATTTCATACACTCTTCTTGTTGTACGTATCCTTGCGATGAAGAAGGCTTTTCCCACTCCTTGGCTACCAAGATTCCTTTAGGCGTGTAATGCTCTGTAAATCGAACGTTAAATAAATTAAAAAGCTGGCGCTCATACCCTTCAGCCTCTTCCCATATATCTGTTACTGAAGGGAGTAGAATGTCACTTTCGGTATAGCTGATTATTCGCATACGCTCACAATGAATAGGGTTATATAGCCAGTATGCAATTTTTATTTTTTTGTTAGGCAGCAGAGAGTGGATGGCTGTAAGATCTATTAAGACCTCGTAACCTACCTGCTTTAAGAATATAAGCGCCTTTTTTATATTTTCTTTGCTTACCTCTACGATTACTTCCCCAAGAAAATAAGTTTTTTTGATAATTCCCCCTCCTAATTGAATTTTTAAATTTTCCAATGTTTCAGAAATGTTCATAAGGCTACTCTCCTGCTAAAATGGATTTTTTGTCTAGTGGGTGCGCTCTTTTTTCCTTACAGGCCAAGCTTTTCTTAAATAAGACAATTAGATCTGTTGAGTAAATACTATCTTAAAAAAAAAAAGCTTTGGCTCTAAGCTTAAACCAGGTAAGCCTCTTAAAAACGCTCAACCTGATTATTATACGCTGCTATTCTACTTAAATATTTGTAAATTAACCGGTTACTACTTGATCAGCTGAGTTTTTAAGAAGCTCTTGTAAGCTGCAGCAAGCTTTACTAAGGGAAAACTAAAAAGCCTGTAGCGATATGAAAAGCTAAGTCGTCCTGCGGTTGTGCAACAAATGTTTTATCTAGAGGAAAATTTGATCAATGACCATATTGTGGGGGAGCCGCCTCTTTATAAAAAAGCACCTGTTAAAAAAATAAGCTTTAAATTTAGGACTTTTCGGTAAAATATTAAGTTTAAAAATTCTTTATAGAGATATCCTTAAAACTTTAGATACTGTTTTACAGTCAATAAAAAGAGTATGACTCTAAACACGGCCTAAAAACATCATGCAAACATTAACCTCACCTGAGGGTTTTCATATCAATAATCCCTGCATCTTGTCAATATTTTCGAATGGTAAGATGACTAGGCATTTTCCGAGAGCTAAAATAAAAAGCTAAATAATTTATTAATTACAAAATAATTTTTAATATCTAAGAAAGCTAGATATTTATTGAAAAAAAATCTCATGCAAATAATTATGAGAAGAAAAATAAAGAAGCTATAAAAAAATATTTAACTACTAAATAATATTTTAATTTTAGAGGAAGAAGTATGATGATTATTTTAAAAAAATAATATGAGCAGAATTTAAAAAATGAGAGAAAAATGCAAAATTATTTATGGCATGATAAAGCAAGCAATTTTTTAGGTTAAAACAATAATTTTTTTAAGCAATATTGGATTTATCCTCTAGGATAAAAGTTTAAAGCGGGATTAAATGGAAGTTTTGAATTTGCTTATTTATATAAATTGGAAACTTCTAAACTCTATTTTTTATCGCTTAGCTAGGGCTACATGTTAACTCCTTATGCTCTAATTTTTTTCTTTATAAATGGTGCTTTATTAATGTCAAAGATCATGGTATCTTTAAAGGGAGAGAGTACGGAAATTTAAGAGAATATAGGCATAGGTTAATGTGGTTAATATGCAACGCACTGAATTATATTAGCTCTCTACAAGACCTTTTCCATTTTATCAAACTTAATTTTTAAATTTTTTCACCCCTCTTCATCGGTAAAAGAAAGCGTTTATTAATTTTTGCTTTAATTAATGCATGATTAATACTTTAATACATTTGCTATTGATGGCTTGATAATTTATTCTGAGGTTTTTTTATGCAATATGCATATGTATATAGGCAATCTAGAGCTAATTTTGAAATATTTGGGTATAAATTTCGTTTAAATCTGATAGATACCCTTCAACAAAAGCTTAAAATTGTTGTAGATCGACCGGTAGCGAAGTCGCTTGCAGTAAGAACATTAAAAAATATTGAAAGAGAGTCAAGCATCAAAGCTTTCCTAACCAAACGAGTAGTAGTAATCACAGCGACAAGTGCTGTAGTAGTGAGTGGTTTATTTCTTCCTCATGCTGTGGCTTCCCTCGCTGTGCTTACTTCTGCCTATGTTAGGAGTGTGATAGCTGCTGTAGGGACTATTTTCATCGCTTATGTTATGGCTAATAATAATCTTCCTAAATTATCACAAGCCTATCAAGATCAAGCTAGGCAAGCGCGTTACTTAATGGAAGAAATTAGAAACAAAGAAGATAATGTGGCTTTCATTTTCCCTAATAATGAAAGAATTTCTTAATAAAACTGGGGACTCACCCTTTAGCAAAAATATTCTTTAAATTTATTCTTTTTATCTACCCTCTACTTCAAAGCTGCCGAGTGGACGATAGTATACTGCTTTGAAGTGTAAATCTGTTGACGGCGTTGCGATTGCGCTAGCTTTTCAGGATGAGTTTGATCATACAGCTCATAAACAACATTAAAGTGCTCTGCAATAGGGCTTACTTCTGCACACAGATTTATCAAAACAAGAGCCTGATTTAAATTTTGAGCCACAGAAGTGATGACCACTTTTTCTGATGAAGGAGTATTTGAAGCTATATGAGGAAGAAAGCTCTCGGGGGAAAATTTCCACAGCAATTCATCGATATAGCGAGTAGCTTGTTCATTAGGAGCGACAACTAAAACGTTATCCCCTACTTCAAAATGATGCTGGATATAATGGCAGATAGATCCTAGTTTTTGCTGGTTAGAGAATACAGGAATGAAGATGATATTAGGTTTTTGCATGATCAGAGCTCCCTGGCATGGAAGGAAGCATAATACCACAAGACACTAAAAGCTTGAAAGCGTCCTCAACTTTCATATCAATTAACCTGACTTTATCTTGGGGAAACATCAGAATGAAACCGAAAGTAGGATTGGGTGTACCGGGCACAAAAACTGCCATTTTATCTTTTAATCTGATCTCGCCGGTCTCTTTTAGCGTATTTGAGGTTAAAAAGCCAATAGATAAAGAGCTTTCATGAGGATAGGGGACAAGCACAACTTGCTTGAAAGATGAACTGGTGGAAGAAAAAAGAGGATGAATAACATCTTGGAGGGACTTATACACCTTATTAATGATAGGAATATGACGAATCAAATTGTCAGTAAAGCTAAGCAGAGAATACATGAAAAATGTACGCGTTAAGAATCCTATAAAAATAATAAATATAACGACCATGATTAAAATAAATAGACGAATAATGAGGAGTAGCCCTAAAGTTTGATCTAAATTCCATGGGTAATCATTAGCAGGGTGATAGTAATGAAAAGCTGCTTTGAGAAGATGAATGAATGGATCTGTCAATAAATTTACTATAAAAGCTACGATAGCTAGTGTAAGGATAACAGGCAAAAGGAGTGCCAATCCCGTTAAAAAGTATTTTTTCATAAGGGTACGCTCGGGGATGCATATAACATATTTGCAGAGGGTAATAAAGGATTAAACGAGACAGAAATTACTCCGCAAGAAATAATATATTTAAAAGCTTCTTCCACACTCATATCCAAATAAATCAGTTCATTTTTTCTAAACATCATTAAAAAGCCAGAAGTTGGGTTGGGGGTGCAGGGAACAAAAATAGCCACTAGCTCTTCATCTGAATGGCTGCCTAAACCTACCATATTCTCTCGTGTAATCAAACCTATACAATAAGTGGTAGCATTGGGATAGGGTACCATGACAACTTGCTTAAAAGATTTGCCCTCTGAAATAAATAATGTTTTGATTACATCTTTACAGGTATTGTAGACTGAGCGAATAAAAGGAATGCGTCGTAGAATTTTCTCTGTAAATCGGAGAATATATCTAACTATAAGCCAACGTCCAATCATTCCCACAAAAACAGTAGAGAAAAAGATCAAGGTCACAATAATAACTTGGCTGATTAAATGTTGCAGCTGAGGAGGGGTCTTTTCAAGAAAATGATTTTGCTTAAGAATTTCTTTAGTAATACCTGCAAAAGGGTCAGTGAGTCTATTAAAAACAAAAACTACGATAAAGAGAGTCAAAGTTAAAGGTAAAAGAACGGCAAGACCTGTAATGAAGTATTTTTTCATAAAACTACTATAACAGAAAAGAATTAATTATTCAAAAGATGTAAAGATAGGGCCATCTTAAAAATAGGAAAAGAAAGTCAGAAGCTTACAAGTATTAAAATTTTATCCTAATTACATTTCTAACGCATAGATGAAACGCCAGGGGAGTTGAGCATGCTCACCTGCGTAGTCGATGCCTACACGCGGTCCTATGACTAAATTCTTTTTTTCGCAACAAATGTGATGATCTTCTAGCCAGATAAGGGGTCCTGTCAATAGTAAGCCATTATGAATAGTATCAATGCCTAAAGCTTGTGCTAATGTCCCTGGTCCACCCGTAAGGCTTGCTTTATTTTTAGTTTTATTGCGCCGTTTAATCATTTGTTCAACGCCAATAATAGGTTTAATAGCGCGAATCAAAATAGCATGGGGAATTTCAATACTGTTAGTAACAATGTTAAACATGGCGTGAATTCCATAGATGCGATACACGTAAGCATGTCCACCTGCATGATACATCACCTCATTCCGTTTGGTACGACGGCCGCCATACGCATGGGAAGCTCGATCTTCAGGACCCCTGTAAGCTTCCGTTTCAGTAATAATTCCTCCCGTATACACTCCATTGATGCAGGTCATCAATACTTTACCTAATAGCTCTTGGCTAATCTGTAGGACATCGTCTCTTAAATAAAAATCTAAAGGAAGTTTTTCCATTATTTTCTTGGCTTTTTCTTGCCTGGGGAAATTTTTGAGCTTTTTCTTTTTGAGGCGGTATATAGAAAATCTTTTAGCCTAGGCTTAGAAGCAGGACGAGAAGGTAGGGGTTTCATCATTTTCTTTGATTTTAGTGGATTAGATTTTGCCTCAGGGACAAGTGTCCAGGAGCTTTCTAAGGTAATAAAATCAACTTTTTTGAGCATGATAGTGATTTTGTCCCCTGCTACAAAAGTTTGATGGGTATGGCGTCCTTTTAAAGCTAAATTGCCTTCATCATAGACATAGTAATCTCCATTAAGCTCGGATACATGTAAAGAGCTTTCAAGCATTACATCTAGAACTTCAAAGATTATTCCAAAACTTTTTACACGGGTGACAACAGCTTCATACTGTTTGTAGGGCTCCATTTGCTGGCGAGAATATAGCAAACGCAATTTTTTGAGAGTTTTTACACTAGCCTCTGCTCGAGCACTTTGCCTTTCTTTTTCTGAGCAATTATTGGCTACTATTTCTAAAGCTTCATAGGTTTCTTCTTCATGGAAAAGCGAGCGATGAATCACTAGGTCAATATAACGGCGTATAGGGCTTGTAAAATGACAATAATGGGTTAGGCCTAAACCAAAGTGACCTATATTGTCAGGCGAATAAATAGCTAAACGCATGCGACGTATATAACTGGTAGCCAGATATTGTCCATAGGAAGAATGCATAGCTTCTTCAAAAAGTTTTTGAATTTCTGCATTGCTAGGCGTATCAGATAAATTATAGCCAAAAGCTCTTGCTAACGCGGCAAATTCTTTCATGCTTTCTTCAGCAGGCTCATCGTGAACACGATAGGTCAGATTTTTACCTAGCGAGGTCAAATGCCTGGCGACTGTTTCATTGGCTTTCAGCATAAACTCTTCAACCAATTGATGAGTGATATCGTAGGTAATATAATCTGTACCCTGAGGAACCCCTTTTTCATCCACTAAAATGATCAGTTCAGGCAAAGCAAACTCAATACTTCCTCTTTCAAAGCGTTTTTTCTTCAATAAGTTGCATAATTCTACCATAAGATGGAGAGTAGGAGCATGAGGAGAGGGCTTTTTACCTTCTAAAATTTGCTTAGCTTCTTTGTAGGTAAAACGTTTCTTGCTTTTGATCACACTCCGGGTAATACGATAATCGATTTCGTTTCCACTACGATCAAAAGTAATTAAAACAGAAACGGTAAGTCTGTTTACTTGAGGCTTAAGGCTGCATAAATTATCAGATAAAATGGAAGGAAGCATAGGGAGGCAGGCTCCAGGAAAATAAGTAGAGTTGCAACGCATAGCCGCCTCTTTATCTAAAGCTGTCCCAGGCGTTACATAATAAGACACATCGGCAATATGAACTCCTAGATGATAATGCCCTTGTTGATCTTTGGAAAGATGGATGGCATCGTCAAAATCTTTAGCTGTATCCGGGTCAATGGTAAAGCATTCAATCTCACGAAAATCCTCTCTTCCTAGAAGATCTTTTGCGGTCACTCGTGTTCCTATCCTTTCAGCCTCGTCAATAGCCTGCTCAGAAAAATTAGAGTGTAAGCCAAATTCTTCGATTGCTGCTTTAACATCACAGGAAGGATCGGAGATATGCCCGAGGTAGTGAGAATATTTACAGCTTGTTTCTGTATCTTTACGGCCCCAATCTGTGACTTGCATAACTATTCTGTCGCCTTCTTGAAGTTTCCTTTCTTTTGAAGGCTCAACAATCACCCTTTGAGAAAGGCCCAGCAAAGGAACATAGGCTAGAATTTCGCCATAGCGATCTACTTTTCTTATTATCCCGGCTACATGAGTGCGTGCTCGTTCTAGAATGGCCACTACTTTACCTTCCGGCCCCTTTTCTTTAAAAGGGGGAGGCTCCACACACACTTCAACTATATCCCCCTCTACCGCATTCTGAATCGAATGCTTGGGGATAAAAATGTCCTCTGAATAAATAGAGGGATTTTCAACTTTTAGAAATCCAAATCCTCTTGGATGGACACTTAAAATGCCTTTAACAATTTCGGCTGACGAGCTTTTCAAAGCATAACGCTTATGCTCCTGGCTAGCTAAGCCTGACTGATGTAAATGAGTGAGGACTCTACCGAAAATTTCGCGGTACTGCTCGGGCAGGTGCAAGCGTTCAAAAAGCTCGGATTCACTCATCGCTAAGTACCCTTTACCGCCCATAAATTCTTGGGTAACTTTCAGCAAATTTTCATACAGACGATCTTCTTTACTTTTTTGGATGGAGCCGAGCTCCTTTTTTTTTGACTTTTTGTTGTTCTTTCGCATAAAGTTCTAACGGTTCTTTCTCATAAATTTATATGTATACTACTTTGGATAAAAGAATGAAATATGATCATAAAAAAATTGAAGCAAAATGGCAAAAATTTTGGTCTGATAATAAAATTTTTAAAGCAGAAATTGATCCCTCAAAGCCTAAGTATTATATTTTGGACATGTTTCCTTACCCCTCGGGAGCAGGTTTACATGTAGGACATCTTATAGGATACACAGCTACAGATATTTTGGCACGTTATAAAAGGCAAAAGGGATTTAATGTATTACATCCTATGGGGTGGGATAGTTTTGGATTGCCTGCAGAACAATATGCTATCCGTACTGGCACACATCCAGCCGAGACCACAAAAAATAATGTGCTTAATTTTAAGCGCCAGCTTTCACGTGTAGGTTATTCCTACGATTGGGATCGGGAGATTTCTACTAGCGATCCTTCTTATTTTAAATGGACGCAATGGATTTTCACACTTTTATATAAAAGAGGATTAGCTTACGAAGCAGAAATGATGGTGAACTATTGCCCTGTCTTAGGAACAGTGTTAGCCAATGAAGAGATTGAAAATGGTTTTAGCAAGGAAGGGGGGCATCCTGTTGAACGCAGGCCTTTACGCCAATGGATACTAAAAATCACTGCCTATGCTGAGCGCTTAATTAAAGACTTAGAATTAGTGGATTGGCCAGAAAGCTTAAAAAAATTACAAATTAATTGGATTGGAAAAAGTGAGGGAGCTTCTATACGCTTTCCGATAAAAAATAGCGATTGTTGCCTAGAAGTTTATACTACTCGTCCTGATACACTTTTTGGTGTAACTTATCTGGTTTTAGCTCCTGAGCATCCTTTAGTGGCACAGATTGCTTCAAAAACCCAAAAGGCTTACATAGCAGAGTATCAAAAAACAGCGGCTTCTAAGACAGATTTGGAAAGAACAGATTTAAATAAGAATAAAAGTGGCGTTTTTACAGGTGCTTATGCCATTAACCCTGCCAATGGCAAAGACATTCCCCTCTGGATTTCGGATTATGTGATCCCGGGATATGGTACCGGCGCTATTATGTCTGTTCCTGCCCATGACGAGCGCGATTTTGAGTTTGCTAAAAAATTTGATCTTCCACTGGTATATGTCTACAACGTTCATCCAGAAGATTCGATGGTCTATCAAGCTGTAACGGAGGAGAGCGTATGTATCCAGAGTGAAAATGAGGAAATTTCCTTAAATGGCTTAAAGCAAGCTGAGGCCACAGAAAAGATCATTGAATGGCTAGAAAGAAAAGGGATAGGTAAAAGTACGGTTACTTATAAATTGCGCGATTGGTTATTTTCGCGCCAAAGGTACTGGGGGGAACCTTTCCCTATTTTGCATTTTGAAGACGGTACGAAACGCGTTCTTGAAATAGACGAACTTCCTTTAATGTTGCCAGCCGTGTCTAACTATAAACCCTTAGGCGATGGCCAAAGCCCCTTGGGTAAAGTAGAAGAGTGGATAAATATCTTTGATAGTAGAACGGGTAAGAAGGCTCGACGAGAGACAAATACGATGCCTAATTGGGCAGGATCTTGCTGGTATTATCTGCGATTTTGTGATCCTCATAATGATCAACAAGCCTGGAGCCAAGAAGCAGAAAAATATTGGGGCCCTGTGGATATGTATGTGGGAGGAGTAGAGCATGCTGTCTTGCATCTTTTGTATGCTCGCTTTTGGCACAAAGTGCTTTTCGATTGCGGATATGTCAGCTTTTGTGAACCTTTTAGGACTTTACGCAATCAAGGTTTAATGGTAGCACGTTCCTACCAAGATAGCTTAGGAGCCTATGTGTCACCTGAAGAGGTGATTGAAAGAGAAGGCCATTACTTTCATCGGCAATCAGGAGAAGAGCTTAAAAGCCAGATTGATAAAATGTCTAAATCTAAGCTTAATGGTGTCTCGCCGGATGAAGTGATTGAAGAATATGGTACCGATGCATTGCGGTTATACGAAATGTTTTTAGGGCCCTTAGATAAAGAGAAAGTATGGAGTTCAGAAGCGGTGAGTGGTTGCCGACGTTTTCTTGTTCGTTTCTATGAAATGGCTACCTCAGATAAGCTAACGTACGAAGATTCTGAAGAAGCTTTTAAATTAGGCCATCGCCTAATTTATGGAGTAGAGAAAGATATTGAAGCTTTGCAATTCAATACCGCTATTGCTAAAATGATGGAATTTATAAATGACTTTACAAAACTGCCTTTATATCCTCGTTCAGTCGTTAAGATGGCTACACAAGCTTTAATGCCTTTTGCTCCCCATCTTGCCGAGGAAATTTGGGAGTTACTAGATTGTAAGGAAGCTTTATCCTTTGTCGCATTTCCCCAAATTGATGAAAATTTTTTAGTGGATTCGCATGTCACTTACATCGTCCAGATCAACGGTAAGCTTAGGGGTAGATTAACCTTACCTATTGATTTATCCCAAGAAGCCATCCTTAAAGCCGCAGAAAAAAACCCTTTGGTTACTAAACATTTAGAAGGCCAAATGGTACAAAAAGTTATTTTTGTGCCTAATAAATTATTAAACATTGTGATAGGTTGAAAATTTAAAGAGAGTCTAAAAGAGAGTCTATTTGATAATTTATTTTAAATAGATGAAGTTTATAAAGTTAAGTTTTTTTGCATGTTTAACAGTTACCTTTCATGGATAGGTAAATATTGGAAAACTTGCAATTAATGAGTTTTGACCATTGCTTAAGCCTTTAAGAGGGTAGGGGATGTGTAAGCATCCCTCCCATCTTATGGGCTAGGCTTATTGGTTTTAAGAGTTTAACCGTAAGGTTTTAAATTTATTAAAATTTTTATTTATAGCATGGCTGCATTGCTTACCAAATATCTTCCTTTTCAAGAAGCCTTTCACCCCTAATAGGATATTTATCGATATAATAAAATTCCTATTATTTTGCAGCAGCTCTTTAGGCCTTGCTCTACTTAATAAAAGCCATCTCTTTAAGGAGCAAGCAAGCTTCTAAAGGATGAAATCTTTTTAGATGATACGCCTATAATTTTTAAAAAATGCCATTAAAGTTTTACAAACGCCTTTTTTTTATCCTCAGCTTAGCTAAATCATTTGTCGAAGTTTGTTTAATCTTCCCTTTTTTCATGGGGCAGAGCTTCAATTTGCCATTCCTCTTTATTGTAAATGAAAGGAAACTCAGCACCCCTAACCCCCATTAGCTCTTTTGCATGGCGGAGTCTTTCTCTAACTCCAGGCTTATCAAAAATTTCGAATGCTTGCATTAATCCTAAAACATTTTTATGAAGCTGGCGCGGGGCCGTTACCAAGGTAGAAGCCTCAAAAATTGCCACTATTTCTTTCCATAAAGGAGATTCTTTCTCTTCTTGATAAATCGGTTTATCTTCTAAATCGCACATGATTAATACCATTTTTAGCAAGAGGCTCACTACGATATCTGTTCGATCTGTGGAATCAGATGAGAAGCAAGCAAAAGCATCTGCTTTCATAAAGGGCAGGAGGGCTAATATAAGGCGAGCATTAAACAATTTAATGAAAATACGTCGATGGCTTTGCATCAAGGGATCCACATCTTTAAAAAAAATTTCCTTTACTTCATACATACATTTAGTGACTAATTCCTTGAATTCCAGGCTAATCTTCCACGCTTTAGGAAATACATAGTCAGCCCGATTACTTGATTCTTCTGCTATTCCTGGAGAAATAATTTTCTCCATAAGTGCTGCCATAAAGGCTTGCGTAGTTTTATAGCGAGGAATATGAGGGGCCGGATCTATGTGTGCCTCGTTAGGGTAGAATAGGGCCGAATGATTTAAGGGGAAAATAGCGGCAAAAGTTGATAGCCATTTTTCATGGTTAAGGCTAATCAATGCATCGGTTTTAGCTCTTTCTGATTCATACTTTTTAAGAGCTTTACTTTGCAAATTAATCAATAATATGCGACGCGAACCAGCTGCAAAAGTATCAAATTCAGCATTTAAGCCAGCTTTCGAGGTAGGTCTAGCAAAGCGATGAAAATTTACTATTTTTTCTGAGCCATCTTTTTGACTAATTGTGAAGTTTAAAACCTTGTAGGGAATCTTACACTGCTGATGATGCTCCTTATATTTCAGGGTTTTCCACCCTAATAAATCAAGCAAGGGAAGCTTGTAGCTTGGTGGTAAAGCTACTATAGCGGCGTGTTGCACTTCTTTAGGTAATAATAAAAGATTGCTTTGCCTATAAGCTATAAAGCGCGTCTCCTTTTTAATTAACTCTTCTAATCCTATAGGCATTGTTTCTTGCAATGCCTTTCTCATTAATGCCACGCCGTTAATGTCTGTAAACATGTGATCACACAAATGCTTTAACACTAATGCATAGCCGCTAGCTGACTCTTCACCTAACGATTTATATAATTCAAAATCTTCTTTAGCATCTTTTAATATCTCTCGAAGTTTAGATAAATAGGCTATATGAGACTCTTTCATCTTCTGATTATAGACAGGAGATTTACAAATCTTAGAACCAGTATCATTTGAAAGCGAGAGTTGCAAGTCCCTTAAAAATTTTATCAATTCTTCTACTTTTTCTTTCACAAGAGGGGAGTGATTAGGCCTGGTAGAAAGCCTATCATGGATGAAAGCTTCGTTATTTACTACCCACTCGTGCACAGAGTTTAAAAGAGTAAAAATTTTTTCGTCCTTCCAAATGACTTTTTCCTCGTCTTTTTCATCTTTCCAATAGCTTGCTAAATAATTAGGAATATGCCAGAGAGTAGATAACCATGAGTCTGAAGGAGTCTTCCACGTTCTTAAAAATACTTCAATTAATTCTTGCTTTTGTCCTAGCGGTAAAAAGCTTTCTTGAACTATTTTTTCGCATAACGAATCCCATTTAGCTTTTCCTAGAGTTCCTTGAGCATAGCAATTAGAAAGATCTTCAAGTGTAAAAAGTAAGGTCTCAAATTTTTCTTTTCTAAAACATTTACCCTCAGAATAAACATTATATTGCCACAGATAACGTTGATACCTTATTTCGGCAACATTCACCTTCAATTGCTCGGAGATAAATTCCCACAGCTCTTTTTCATCCTGGTATTTAAAAGGAATTTTACAGATTTCGCTACAAAATAAGCCCCATTCCTCATCTCTCAAACTTTTTTGCTTATGTCTTAAGGTTAGCTGTTGGCAAGTTAAAATGATCTTATCATAGAGAGTTTTATAAGTAGGTGTTTCTTCACTTTTTTGTTCTTCTACTGACAAAGAAGATAAGGTATTGATATAACCTTCAAGGGCTGCCATTTGAATGCGTAATTGGTATATTAGGGGGGAATCTCCTTCTCTATTAGACCAGATATTAAAGATAAGCCTTAGAAGCTCTTTTTGATGTTCATGGCTGCAATGAATTTTAGTGATCCTTTGATATAACCATTCGGTATTGAAGGGTTGTTCCTGCTCTTTAGGCGAAGAGTAGTAATGGGTAAAAAATTTTAACCTTTTAAAAGCTATCTTAAAGCTATTCTCAGCGCTGTGTGGCTTAAACCTAAATTTCCATTCCAAGTCTGAGAAATGTACTTCTAAGCGCTCCTTTCTTAATTCAAACTCGGCGTGTAACGATAAACCCTCTTTAAACAATTCATAAATTTTATTTTCATTTTTAACCGACAACTTTAAATGAATGATCTGCCCGCGAATGGCATCCCATGCTTCTACTACATCTAAATCCAAATTATTAAACCTCTCAATAATAGCAGAGAGCTCTTCTATCTTTCTTAAAAAAAGCCGTTGATACTGAATAGGAGTTTTATCAGCATCTTGTAAGTCTTCGAAGTTAATGTAAGAAGAAGCAAGGGCTCCTTCCTGCGCTGCTTTAAAATAGGTAGTTAACATATAGGATGGCCTTATAAATTAAAGTATATAGTAATTTTTCCTTATATAGAGTCGCCCTGCGCAAATAAAGAAAATATTATAGGCAAAAGGCTCATGTTGAGATAAAAAGATAGAAAAACAAGGACTTAAGAATGATATTTTTTGCACTAAGCATCTTTAGAATCGATTTAATAGTTTACAGATTTTCTCTCTAATATTTCTCTTTGATAAAAAATAGAGCGGTTTTTGAATTTAAAAGGCAATGCTTATAAAAAAGCTTAATTATTTATTTTTTCTCTATCATTGAAAAGAAAAATTAGAAGTGAATTTTTCGCTCTTTTGCTAGGAAAAGGTAGGCTTTAGTAGGAGAGCGTTTGCTAGTAAGTTGCCATAGGAATATACCAAGCGATAGAGGGGGGATTTTACAGGCCTCTAGGCAGCCAAATATGCTTACACTCAACCATTTTTTACTATAGTTTTTTTGTTAACATTATCTTTTTAGCAGTAATAACTTAAGTAGCGCCCTACCTCTGGCTGCCTCCCCATTTAGGACGATTCTATAGATTAAATGACCTCTCAGTAAAAAGTTTTAAGGATTTATCTACCCACCACTCTAGAAATAAAAAAGTTTTATAGCATACTTAAAAAAAATGCTTAGTTGGTATTTAAGTCGGCCTAAATTTATAAGACCTTAATCTTCCATTAATTTACTTTAAAGGTTAGATCTAATATACTTGAAAGATCAAATAATAATTTAAATTTAAGTGAATTTATGCATGCTTTTCCTTCTATTAAACCTGCTAAGCTAACTGTACCTGCGTCAAGTTCTACTCCTCAAAAAAATGATCCTTACCCTTCTTTTTCTCAGAAGATTGCTAGAATATGGCGCCACACTCTACGTTTTATAAGTTGCGGAAAGTTATATAATGTTCCTTTAAATAAAAGAAATTTAAGAGTAATTGAAAAATTTAAACATACTCAACTTTATAAATTTCCCCACAAGCTTAGAATTGTAACCTCTTCTGATCAGGAAACCTCCTCACACTTTAATGAGTCATTAGAGGGTATGAGAGAGTTTTCCCGCCAACTAGCTCAACTAGCGATGGAATGCATACATAAACAGTACATCGCTTCCCCTGTGAAATGGGTAAATGAGAAATCGGAAGAAATTCCTCATATTGTCAGTGATCTAGCTCAACAAGCTATTAAGATCGGTAGTCTTTCCGTAAAACCTATTTTTGAATTAATTCAAAAATTTGAAGTTAATCAAAAAGCTATAGAACAAATTGATAAATTGCTGGGCTGGGCAGTGCAAGATATTCAGCCTAAAGAGCCTGAAAAGCGTAAAGAGTTTCATCTGGCCTTTAAGGCAGAATTGTTAAGAAAGATGGATGGCAAAGTTGATTTTGTGCTTCCACGTGCTCCTAAAAGTTTACCTTCCAAGAATATTAAAGAGCACCTGGAGGCTTGTAGTACTAAAATTGTAGATTGGCTTTTTGAGTCTAATCATACCCAATCACTTCTTAGCTTGTTTGATGATGAGCCTTACAAGCCTTCCGAAGAAATGATTAATCATGTTTTCCAACAAGCTTTACATTTGCTAGTGGAAAAGAAAATTATTTTTTACAAAAATAAAGCTAATCATATCCTCCAAAATAGACTCCCTCTCATTGTTGAAACTTCTTTACAAGAGAATGCTAAAAATATAACTGATTTAGTTTCAGGACGTCTAGCTGAGATCTTAGACAATATGGGAGATGAGCAATTTACCGTGCTATTTGATAAAATAGTAGAGGTCATAAGCAATCACCTTACAAATGTTGCGGATAGCTATGAAGAAGCAGAAAAAGCCGTTAGCGAGCATACAAAACTTGAAAAGTATGCTCAAGAGGTTATTAAATGCAAGCCTGAAACTCAAAAAGAGATTAGAGACTATAATCTTTGCAAAAAATACTTACAAAAGCTCCAAGAAATGGGAGGAGTACCAGCAATTGAGGAAGATATTTTATTTAAAACTTTCCTCGCGCTTAATGGCAGCAAAGAGTTTGTGATAGAAAATAACACGGCAGAAGAAATCTCTAAGCTTTTCTTAAACACTCTTTTACCCGATGTGATCAAAGATGGCAAAAAAATCAAGGGATTAGAAAACCTATTATCGACCATAAAACTTCCTGAAGAATTTACTGAACTGTTCAACGAAGCTAAAGAAATAGCTCAAATGATTTTAACTCCTGAGCAATACAATGAATTGGTTGAACTAGGTAAAACCGCAAGTGATTTTAAAGAGCTAGCCTTAGATGGATGCTCTGAATTAATCAAAATAGGCTTTAACGAAGCATTAGAGCTTCTTATTAAACAAATGTCAAAGCCGGAAGAGCTTAATCTTGTAATAGCAAGTAATATACTACCGTCTACTGTAGAGATAATGATTCAAGCTTTTGCAGATGATCTCATTTACTATAATCTTAATAAGTTGGCTCCTTATTTCCACAAGCTTCCTCATGAAGCAGCAGAAAAAAAACTGCTACAGCTTTTATTCCAATTAGCTAACGAAGAAGGAAAGCTCTACGGATTTTCTAAAGAAAAAGAAGCGATCTTTTTTGATATTGTTAAAATACGTATAGATGAAATCGTTAACCTGATCCAAGAAGTAAAAAAAAGAGATCCTAAGAAAGATGGGGTAAAATCAGTCATTGCAATTATCAAAGCCTACTACAAAGAAGAAAATGCAAAAGACAATAACCCTCATTTTGCCCATTTTATTGACGTAGGTTTGCGTGCAGGCCAATTTGGCAGTTTTCTTCCACGTTTGTTTAACCTAAAAACCCTACGCAATATGTCCAGCAAGCTGATTACTAACTCTTTGCATAATCTTCGTCAGTCCTATAGGCCTGGCCTTAATCGCCTAATTCCTTTGATGGAAGATAAATATCTTGATCGAGAGGTTATGAAGAAATTGATCAAGCAATATCCTTCCTTGGAAGAGCTTGAAATAGATATACAGGCTATAGAAGAACGAATAAAGCAAATAGAAGAAAAAGTTGGCCTTAATGGTAATGATGACAGATTGCTTAATCAGTTGCTATCAGCAAAAAAACTTTTGCAAAATAAACTGAAGTTAAAAGAGGAAATAGGAGTAGAAGATAATAAGCATCAAAAAGAAGTAATCCAAGCTCAGAAAAATCTTCCTGTTGAAGTAGATAAAGTTGCAAGACTTGGTTACGATATAATGCTTTACAAAGCAAAGAAAAAAATGCCTCTGATCGGCAAATTTATTTTTCGTCAATTGGTAGGCAATACTGCTGATAAGATTGGGCAAACAGCTCTCAGAGTCATTACTAGGACTATTGGCCGCCAGTCATTCAATGAGCATTTGCTCAATAAAATTCTTTTAACCTCATTATCAGCTATCCATATGAGCACGGCCCTCAATCGCGAAGTAAAGCCTTTATTGCATCCAAACAATCAGCTGAAAATTGATCATATTACTGTGCCTGTAACCGCACAATCTCGCCAAACTCCAACCCTAAAGATTGAAATTCCCCTGACAGTGGAAAGATTGTCTACATGGGGAAAAATCCGCCGTTTTATAGTTGGAATATTTGCACGTTTATTTAGCTTATTTAAAACAAAGAAAATAAGTTTAAGCAGTAAACAAATTAGACTGATGGAATACGTAAATAAGGACAAAGAAGCAGCTCCTGACTCAGCTCTATTAACTACTCCCTCCATGCCTTCTGTGGAAATAGCCAGTGCCATCCGAGAGATAAAAATAGTGGAGAATAAACCAGAGACAGCACAACCTAGCCATAATTTCTTTTTTGAGGAAGACATTCATGATTTAAATCCTTCTTTACAAAAAGTGGGCAAGTTTGTTGCTGATTTTATGGCACGAATTAGCCAAGAAATCTTCCAGGAGAAAATACGACCCCTCACCCAAACCGTAGAAAGGAATGCTCAAAATCTTCCGGAGAGCATTCCTCAAGTATTAGATTGGATAACCAAAATCATTTCTCCTTGGGTCAATACTATTCTTAAAAAAGTTATTAAGCATGGTTATAAATTTGAGCTTGATACCTCCACCAAGAGCTTTTTTTAATATTTTACTTAAAGAGCTAAAAGATAAAGATGGGGTTCTCAAAGAAGGCGTGTTCGAGAAGATGGAAACCTATTTGCGAAAAATGAATCTCGTAACAACAAATGAAGATTTACAACTTTATTTGGATCCCATTCGCCAATGGGCAAGCCAAAAGTACAACCATCCGGAAGAAATTCATTCTTTAGCAGAATATACAGGTCCTCGTGATGTAAAATATGATATTATGATTTCTAAATTTTATGTTGCAGCCGTTCAGTGGCTTATTAGATATAAATTGGAAAGTCACATGGATGAATTTCAATACTTTTTGGAGAATAAGCTCTCCGGTATGGTAGAGCGTCACTTAACTAACAATATGCAACGCTTATCTGCGCTGCTTTTTAATCGTATAGCTACTTTAATAAATCTCATTACTGACGAAGATTACAAAAACCTTTTTGATAATTCTGCGCAAATGCTTAATAATCAGCTAGTTAATTTAATTAAAGCAGAAAAAATTGTTAGCGGCAACCTCTCTCAGGTTAAAGGAAAAGAAAACGAAACTGTTTGGCGCGAGCATATAGCGCAGGAGCTGATAGCTAAGGATACGAAGGGAGAGCCTCTATACAATCTACCTGATTTAGCACGCGCTTTAATTGATATTCCTTCTTATATCAAAAAAGAAGATATAGAAGGGTATAAGGCTGTAGAAGAAAATAAATTTTTCTTACCCCTCCTTGAAAAGCTTTTAAATTATGCTTTGCCAACGGGCCATCAAGAACTTGTTCAAGGGAAGGTTGTAGTATTAGATGCTTTTGAAGAGCTATTAGACAACATCATTATCGAACCTGAGATTCAAAATATGGTGGGAGAACTTCACCAATTTTTTAAATCTTTGCTTCCTCCAAAATTTGCTAGCAAAATTGATACTATAAACAACACTGTTGTTAGGATAAGCAAAAAATTTATTCTCAATGTAGTTAGACAAAATGCCACTAAAGTTTTAGCTCAACAATTAAAAGGAATCTTTACAATTTTATCTGAAGAAAAAAACGGATGGAGTTCCTGGCAGAAACTTTTCCTCTTATTCATAAGGAAATAATAAGATCTTTTGTTTCCTATACCATGACTATCGATGTGCAACACTCCACCTACTTTTTCGCCAGGATGCTTGAGAGTCATTTGCAGCCTCGACTTAAAGGAAAGCTTGTTGAGGAATTATGGGAATCGTGCTCAAGTAGACTTAAATGTTCTTGGAAGGAACTTAAAATTAGCAAGGTGAATTTTCTAGAAAACCATCTACCTGATATTTTAATAGATTTTACCTTAACATTTTTAGCAAAGTATCATATTGGTGATATTTCTCACACCCAGCTAAGGCTTTTAATTGAGGATCCAACCAACGGAGCAGCTGTAAAAAGGATTGCTGATATTCTGTTGCAGAAAATCTGCGAAAAACATTCAGAAATGGAATTAGATCCCGCAAGCCAGGAATATTTCGTTATTTATCTTAATCCTCTATTAGAAATAATAGTTATAGAACTTAGAGAAAAGCAAAAAGTGCTGCATAAAATCTCTCCCGATGCGACCTTGGAAGCTGCCGATATTGATACTACTTTAAACAACTTCTTTATAGGAGCCAATGATAAACAAACGGTTTACGTAGACATGATTGCTAATATTATCAAAATGGGTAAGTTAGGAGGCGATCCCACAGCATCTAAGACTACGTTCCTAGAGACGTTTATACAGCACATTACAAAGACTTTTCGAGTTAGAAATGCGTTAACAGCTGTTTTAGTACCAGCCATGCACCCTGTTCGAGCTTCTATTTTAGGAATCACTGATTTAACGGCTCAAGCTCTTAATAAAAAGTATCTAAATGATCAATTTATAAAAAATTTATTAAATCCTGAGACTTTAAATACCTTAAAGGCTAAAGAACAACAATTAAAGCGTAAGATTGAAGATAAAAGAAATCTATTAAAGGCGGCAGAGGATAATCATACAGCTGAGCAGCACAACAAAAAAATTATAAGGCTGAAAGAAGAATTAGAAGAAATTCGACGAGCAATAAAGGTTAAAAAAATGGAGACCTCAGCGGTAAAAATAAAAGAGAAGGAAGCAAAGATGGAAAGGCAATTCCAGCAGGGTTTATCACTGACTGCCACCATCTTGTACGATTTAATTAATTTCTTTGTTAATGAAAACCAAAGTTTTTGGGCTAATCAATTAGGTAAATGGGGTTTATGGATGGCAAGCGTGGATGAAATTCACCTGCAAGAAGTACTTAAAACTTTTTATGATAAATTTTTTCATAATGATGACTTAAATGAAGGATTATTTTTAGAGATTATGCAAATGCTTCTAAAGCGGGTACAAGAAAAAAGCGCCCTCGTGCTAGAGAGGTAATTCGTACTGAAGGAAAAATAAACCTATACCCCTTGGATTGAAAAGTAATAAGATTCTATACCAAATAATCTTGCTCATGAAAGTACTAGAGAAAGTATTAGAAAAAAAGCTTTAGAGGTTAAAATTTTTCATTTAGTACAATTAATTTTGATCAATTTTTATTTTTAATGGAAAAAGAAAAAGCTAGGCTGTATTTGTACAAGCTTTAGAAGCTTTCCTTCTTTTTTTTTCAGTTTTTTCACATCTTTAGATTAGCCCTCAGTTTTTTTGTTCTTTTGTATTTGCCTCTACTACCTACTCCACCTGCTAAAAACGTTAAAACGAAATTTTTTGTAAGCTAACGCGAGTTATCGGATAAGGAAATAGTTGAAAAAGACCTTCACATGTTTCAAAATTATTTTGCACTAAAAAAACTTAAAGCTAGAAGGCTGAAATGATCGAAAAAGTTATCCACTGATCAATCTCCATTTTTTGCGGTATAGATGATTTTTGTAAGCAATTAGAGGTTGAATGGCACATAATATGGGTTGAAAGCCATTTAAGAATCGCTACTTGGAAAAGCAATAAAAGAAATAGAGGGCCAAAATTATCATTAAGTGAAGCAATAAGTAGTGTCATCGTTTCATAAAAGTGGCTAAAGTGGCTATAATACATTTAAAGATTACTATAGGCGACAAGCCATTCTCTCGCTGAAGAAATATTTTCCTCCTGTTCTTTCTATAATAAGTTCATCACTTTAATGAAAACATGCTTATTTTCTCTTTTTGTTTATTCACAAGCTTGTTTAGGGGAGTGTACAGGCATTTCGTTCATTAATTCGGCTATATTGGCAGTATGTCATACCCATCGTATCCATTCCCCTCCTAGTTTTAAAAAAATAGCAAAAAGGGGAAAAACTTCTATAGGGTACTTCTATGGATTCAAATTACACTTAGCTATTAATGATAGAGGAGAAATGCTTGCTTATATGTTAGCACCAGGAAAAGTGGAGACCCAAGTCCTTGTCTCTGATCTATCTAAAAACATTTTTGGCGCAATGTTTTAATTCTTCTAGTGAATGATGGAATACAATAGGCCTAGTTTCTTCCTGTCAAGAAAGGTTGTTCTCCCAGCTATAAAACAATCTGCAGAAAAAGAGAAAAACTTCTTGTAAATGTGTAAGTAGGTTTAAGCTTACTTAGTTGCTGGAAGGAAAGCGGATTACTCGTTTAAAGATAAGGCGGCTAACAGTTTTTTATTTCACTTCAGCTTACTCCAATTTAAAAAGCACTTACAACCATTTTACAATTGAAAACACTGCCTTATTTTTTCGGGGATATCTTTCAAAGGATTTTCTGCTAATTTAAGCGTTTGCAGCTTAGACAGCTGTCCGATTTCTGCAGGCAGGCTAGTGAGCTGGTTTTGATTTAAGTCAAGGCGTTCCAGCTCAGACAATTGCCCAATTTCTCCAGGCAGACTGGTGAGCTGGTTTTGATTTAAGTAGACCCATTGCAGCTGAGACAGTTGCCCGATTTCTGCAGGCAGACTGGTGAGCTGGTTTTGATTTAAGTCAAGCCATTGCAGCTCAGACAATTGCCCGATTTCTACAGGAAGGCTGGTGAGCTGGTTGTGAATTAAGGAAAGCGTTCGCAGCTGAGACAATTGCCCGATTTCTGCTGGCAGAATGGTGAGCTGGTTTTGGCCTAAATCAAGCCCTTGCAGTTGAGACAGCTGGCCGATTTCTGCGGGCAGGCTGGTGAGCTGGTTGAAGCTTAACCTAAGCCCTTGCAGCTGAGACAATTGGCCTATCTCCGGGGGTAAATAAGTCAAGCCTACCCCGGATAAATCTATACCCATGGTATTTTTACAATTTTCTTCAATCCAACCTCTAAGAAGCTCCCCTTGTTTTTCTAAAGGTAAATACTTGATTTTTTCTTGACTTAAGTATTCCGCTCCACCAGGCAGTGCTTTCCACATTAACAGACGATTAATATTTATAAGATAAGAGGCATAGTTAGCCAGAGTAAAACACCTTTTTTCCTGGGTTTTCCATTTAAATTCTAGCTCCGCAGGAGCAAGGGATTTAGCTAGAGTAAAGGCTTCCTTGAAGATTGCCTTAGCTTTTTCTCCTTCAGAAAGCCTATCATCCAGCTTATAAATCCTATCTAAAATAAAAGCCTGCTTGTTAATATCCCCTTGGGAAACATGTACTTTACCTATTTGTTTATAAAGAGAAGGCATCACTTCAGAAGCCAGCAGATGATGCCATCTTTTACAGACGCTAAATAAGGAAGGAGCTGCACAAGCCTCTAAGATAGGAAGCAGCAATTCATTGGGCAAGCTTTCAATAGAGGCCGAAGAGATAGGATGCATTTTATTTCCTTGGGTAGTGATGACTTTTCAGCATTCTTATTTTTTAAAGGCAATATTAAAAAAATTAAAAAAGCAAGTCAAACGAATTCGTATCCTTATCAATGAAAAACAATTCAAAGATAATTTACCGGCGCTTTTTTTCAGATAGACCTAAGGAAAAAGGGGGGGGGGACCTTCCAAGCATTCAGGAGCAGCTACAGGTTTTGGCGATTAAGTGACGCAGCAATTTTAATTTGGCTAAAAGAATAAAATTAATTCTTAGCTTTATTTGAGAAAAACGGCTCTTTTTGGCGCAATTTTTTAATTCTTCTATCGAATGATGGAATACAATAGGCCTAGTTTCTTCCTGTC
>NZ_JSDQ01000062.1:0-3378 GCF_000813665.1 Neochlamydia sp. EPS4
AAGCTGGTTTAGATTTAAGTCAAGCAATTGCAGCTGAGACAGTTGCCCGATTTCTGCAGGCAGACTGGAGAGCTGGTTTTGGCTTAAATCAAGCTCTTGCAGCTGAGACAATTGCCCGACTTCTGTAGGAAAGCTGGAGATCTGGTTTTGATTTAATTCAAGCCATTGTAGCTGAGACAGCTGCCCGATTTCTGCAGGAAGGCCGGAGAGCTGGTTTTGATTTAAGTAAAGCCATTGTAGCTGAGGCAGCTGCCCGATTTCTATAGGAAGGCCGGAGAGCTGGTTTTGATTTAAGTTAAGCGTTTGCAGCTGAGACAGTTGCCCGATTTCTGCAGGCAGACTGGTGAGCTGGTTTTGGCTTAAATCAAGCTCTTGCAGCTGAGACAATTGTCCGACTTCTGCAGGAAGGCTGGAGAGCTGGTTTCGATTTAAGTAAAGCGTTTGCAGCTGAGGCAGCTGCCCGATTTCTGCAGGAAGGCCGGAGAGCTGGTTTTGATTTAAGTAAAGCCATTGTAGCTGAGGCAGCTGCCCGATTTCTATAGGAAGGCCGGAGAGCTGGTTTTGATTTGAGTTAAGCGTTTGCAGCTGAGACAGTTGCCCAATCTCTGCAGGCAGGCTGTTAAGCTGGTTTTGATTTAAGTTAAGCACTTGAAGCTGAGACAACTGGCATATTTCTGGGGGTAAATAAGTCAAGCCTGCTTTAGATAAATTTAAAGCCGTGATGTTTTTACAATTTTCTTCAATCCAATCTCTAAAAAGCTCTCCTTTTTTCTCTAGAGGCAAGTGCTTAATTTCTTCTCGGCTCAAGTATTCTTCCCCACCAGGAAGTTTTTTCCAAAGTAAAAGACGATTAATATTTAAGAGATTAAGAAGAGTAATTAGCCAGCGTTAAACCTCTTTTTTCTTCTGTTTTCTCTTTAAATTCCAAAGGAGAAATAGATTTAGCTAAGGTAAGAACTTGTTTAAAAACTTGATAAACTTTTTCAGTAGGGGTAAGTACATGATTGAGTTGATAAACTTTAGCTAACATAAGAGTTCGCTGGGTAGTGGTATGCTTCGTGGGAAAATGAAACTGGGCTATTTTTTTATAAAGAGAAGGCATTACTTCAGAAGCCAGCAGATGATGCCATCTTTTACAGACGCTAAATAAGGAAGGAACTGCGCAGGCCTCTAAGATAGGGAGCAGCAATTCATTGGGCAAGCTTTCAATAGATGTCGAAGAGATAGGATGCATTTTATTCCTTGGAAAGTGATAACTTTTCAGTATTTTTATTCTTTAAAGACAAAAGAAAAAATTAAAAAAGAAAGTCAAACGAATTCGTATCCTTATCAATGAAAAACCACTCGCAAATGATCTACCACGCTTTTATTTCAGATAGATTCAAGGAAAGGGGGGAGACCTTCCAAGCATTCAGGAGCAGCCACAGTTTCTGGGGATTAAGTGATCCGGCAATCTTGGTTTGGATAAAAGAATGAGTTTGAGAAAAACGGCTCTTTTTGGCGCAATGTTTTAATTCTTCTATCGAATGATGGAATACAATACGCCTAGCTTCTTCCTGTCAAGAAAGGTTGTTGTCCCAACCATAGCAATCTGCAGAAAAAGAGAGAAACTTCTTGTCATTATAAATGTGTAGGGTAGCTTAAGCTTGCTTAGTTGCGGGAAGAAAAGCGGATTGCTTGTTTAAAGATAAGAGGGCTAAAAGTTTTTTATTTCATTTTAGCCCACCTAATTTAAGAATTACTTAGGGCCATTCTACAATTGAAAACGCTGCCTTATTTTTTCTGCAATATCTTTCAAAGGATTTTCTGCTAATTCAAGCTTGGTAAGCTGAGACAGCCGCCCAATTTCTATAGGTAGAGTGGTGAGCTGGTTTTGATTTAAGTAAAGCCATTGCAGCTGAGACAGCTGCCCGATTTCTGCAGGCAGAGCTATGAGCTGGTTTTGATTTAAGTCAAGCCATTGCAGCTCAGACAATTGACCTATTTCTGCAGGCAGGCTGGTGAGCTTGTTTTGATGTAAGTAAAGCCCTTTCAGCTGAGACAGCTGCCCGATTTCTGTAGGCAGAGCTATGAGCTGGTTTTGATTTAAGTAAAGCCCTTGCAGCTCACACAATTGACCTATTTCTGCAGGCAGGCTGGTGAGCTTGTTTTGATGTAAGTAAAGCCCTTTCAGCTGAGACAGCTGCCCTATTTCTGTAGGCAGAGCGGTGAGCTGGTTTTGGCCTAAATCAAGCCTTTGCAATTGAGACAGCTGACCGATTTCTGCGGGCAGGCTGGTGAGCTTGTTCTGGCTCAGATCAAGCCTTTGCAATTGAGACAGCTGACCGATTTCTGCGGGCAGGCTGGTGAGCCGGTTCTGGCTTAAATTAAGCCTTTGCAGTTGAGACAGCTGCCCGGTTTCTGTAGGCAGGCTGGTGAGCTGGTTGTGGCTTAACTTAAGCCCTTGCAGCTGAGATAACTGGCATATTTCTGGGGGTAAATAAGTCAAGCCTACTCCAAATAAGCGTAGAGCCGTGATGCTCTTACAATTTTCTTCAATCCAACCTCTAAGAAGCTCCCCTTTTTTCTCTAGAGGCAAATATTTGATTGCTTCTCGGCTCAAGTATTCTTTCCCATCAGGAAGCTTTTTCCAAAGTAAAAGGCGATTAATATTTACAAGATAAGAGGAGTAATTAGCCAGAGTAAAATATCTTTTTTGCTCGGTTATCCATTTAAATTCTAATTCTAGAGGTGAAAGAGATCTAGCTAAAGTAAAGATTTGCCTAAAAATTGCATTTACCTTTGCTGTTTCAGAAAGTCTACTTTCTAGCTTATAAATCCTATCTAAGATAAAAGCCTGCTTGCTAATATCCCCTTGGGACACATGTACTTTACCTATTTGTTTATAAAGAGAAGGCATCACTTCAGAAGCCAGCAGATGATGCCATCTTTTACAGACGCTAAATAAGGAAGGAACTGCGCAAGCCTCTAAGATAGGGAGCAGCAATTCATTGGGCAAGCTTTCAATAGAGGCCGAAGAGATAGGATGCATTTTATTTTCTTGGGTAGTGATGACTTTTCAGCGTTTTTATTTTTTTAAGACAATATAAAAAAAATTAAAAAAGCAAGTCAAACCAATTTATATCCTTATCAATGAAAAACAACTCATAGATAATCTAGTGCGCTTTTATTTCAGATAGATTTAAGGAAAGGGTGGGGGCCTTCCAAGCATTCAGGAGTAGCCACAGGTTTTGGCGATTAAGTGACGCGGCAATTTTGGTTTGGCTAAAAGAATGAGATTGATTTTTTGCCTTATTTGAGAAAAACGGCTCATTTTGGTGCCTTGGCTTAATTCTTCTACCGCATGATGGAATACAATACGCCTAGCTTCTCCCTGTC